>CANHOY010000033.1 GCA_947462495.1 Bacteroidota bacterium | reverse complement strand
TATTGAGTATGAATTTCCATTTGGGTTTAAGGAAGTAGAAGGAATTCACTCAAGAACCGATTTTGATTTAACGCGTCATCAGGAATTTAGTAAAAAGAAGATGCAGTATTTTGATACCGAGATCAATCAGCATTATGTGCCTTATGTGATTGAAACTTCTATAGGATTAGATAGAATGTTTTTATTGTTATTAGCTAATGCTTACGAAGAAGAAACGATTAATAAAGAAGATGGTACCACCGATTCAAGAGTGGTATTGCATTTGCCAGCCAAATTGGCGCCGAATAAATTAGCCATACTTCCCTTAACTAAAAAAGATGGTTTACCAGAATTGGCTAAAGAATTAATGAATGATTGTAAGAAATCGTTCCATTGTTTTTACGAAGAAAAAGATGCCATTGGAAAAAGGTATCGCCGTCAAGATGCCATTGGAACGCCGTTTTGTGTAACCATTGATCATCAAACCAAGGAAGATGGAACAGTGACCATTCGTTATCGCGATAGCATGTTACAAGAACGTATTGCTTTAGCTAAAGTAAAAGAATTGGTGCTAGCACATATTGCCTAAGATATCTAATCAAGCAATTTTATTCAACATACGAATTTTTCAACTCGCTAAAAACGCTCGCTCAAAATTGTATTTCTGAATTTAATTGCTAGCGACTAATTAAGTAATTAATACATACAAAAAAGCCTCGAGTTTATGCTCGGGGCTTTTTTGGGCTAAGCTAGAAAAAGTCATAATAAATTAACCAAAAGATTCAAAATGTACTTGTTTTTTATCAAGCCCTAATTCGGTCATATTTTTACGCGCATCATCAATCATGGCTTTCCAACCGCATAGCCAAACATGAGCGGTTTCTTTGTTCTCTTTTAATAATTCTTGGTAAACAGGATGAACATAGCCTATGTGCGAGCCTGCAGGCACTTCTGTTTCTCTGGAATAGCAGGGATGAAAGTGAAATCCTGGTTCTTTGGCTTCTAATTCTTTTAATTCGTCAATGTATAGTCCATCTTCGAATTTTCTGCAACCAAAAATTAAATGAATATTATTGTGCACAATTTTATGTTCATGAATATACCTGATCATAGATCTGAATGGGGCGATTCCTGTTCCTGTACAAATAAAATAAACATCGTGTTCGAAATTTTTAGGCAGTACAAAAACCCCTTGAGGGCCTCTTAAAGTAACCTTCGTACCTACTGCAGCTTCTTTAAACAAATAGGTCGTACCCAGGCCGCCTTCTAATAGTACAATGACCAATTCGAAAGTATTAGTTCCATTGGGGGCAGAGGCTATGGAATAACTTCTCCATCTTTTATTTTTTTGTTCATGTATGGGCAAGTCTAAAGTAACGAATTGTCCAGGTATGAAATCAAATTTTTCAAGACTTGGAATTTCGAAATAAAATCTTTTCGTATTGGAGGTTTCATCGACAATTTTTGTCAGCGTTCCTTCCATCCATTCTAGTGCCATAATGATTATTTTTAATTATTAGTTATAAAAACCCTTTGAACATATACCTTTTTGTTGGCATACACTTTGACAAAATAAATCCCAGTTGTTAAATTTGGTGTAGTAATATGCTGAGGGGTTGGCTGATTGCTTAAATTTTCTATTTGGAAAACTTTGCTTCCCAAGGAGTTCACAATTTCAAGACCAATCCCTTGAGATTGAATTTTGCTAAATTGAATATTAAATGAATTTCCTTTGATGAGGTTGTCAATATTATCATTGGAACTAATTTTCAAACTTATTTCCTTTGGGTTACTTTCTGTAATGCCTGTAATTACATTACCATTTGGATCTCTCACTAAAACAAGTGTATCGGTGGACACCGTTTGACAATCCCCTACAGAAGTGGCTACTTTATAAATTCCATTCGTAGTTGCTTTATAAATTTGATTGATTGCACCTGGAATAATATTACTATTTAAATACCACTGATAGTTCCCAGCTACACTTGAGGTGATGCTATCCCCTTTGATGGTGATGGTGGGTAAAACAGCTGTTTGAATTGGAACAATGGTGGAAGGACTGACACAATCATTGGTGCTTATTTGTGTATTATAAAAATAATAATAAAAGTTTTGATAATCGCCAGAAGCTGGTTGGATATTATTTCCAGTGATACTAAATATTTTATTAGAACCCATTGGATAGGTACTAGTGGTTAAAGCATTGTTTCTGAAAATGGAGGAGCTGTCACAATTAACAATTAAAATATATTCACCTGCTTCTGGTACACTTAAATTTAAGGCATATATTTTTCCACTATCGCCACTTACATAGGGGGTAGCAATATATCTTTTTGTGTCCGCATCGTATTTTGGTTTTTCGGGAATAGGGCTGCTTGCACCAACATTTAAAATAGTTTTTTGCACTACATAGTAGGTATATGATGAGTCATTGATGGATGCAAGAGTTCCTAAAATAACTTCAATTTTGCCTGGAGCACCCGTATAAAATCTGGTGGTTTCTAAATTAATAGGGGCTGTAGCATTTATTTTTAAAAAATTACCTGCAAAAACATTGTAGCTTCCGGTATTTCCTAAACTTGTATTAGTAGGTGGCCCAACAAAATTTTGATAGCCTTGTTTTAAATAAAGGGGGCTATTAGCATTATTTAAAGTGACTTTAGAACCAACTCCCACTGGATTAGTAAAGTTGGAACTGTCATACCAAAAATAAGATTTAGCACTATTGGGATTGGTTACAGAAAGGCGAATTAGATTACTGCAATTATTGGCAATGCCAGCAGGTGCAGCAACTGCTGATGCGCTAACGAATGAACTGATTAAGCTATTATTGTTTTTTTGTTGATCGTTTGTAATATTTACAGTTGCGGTAATGGTATAAGTTTTGTTGGCCTCAATACTTATTGGCTTTTGAAAAGTATAGTTCATACTTTCAAAACCAATTAGTTTACCATTAAAAACCTCACTAATATCTAATATAGTAGTAGCTCCTTCTTTTACCACTAAATTAAGTGGCAGGTTGGATTGTTCAGTAGAACCATTATTAACAAGTTTAACAGTTACATATTGAATGGCTTTATTGCAAATACTTCCTTTTGGGTTAATTAATTCAGTAACACTAAGATCTGTAGAAGGTTTTATAATTTTCAATGTGTAATCTTGTGTTTCACCAATAGCATAGGCGTCACATGCTTTGACCTTACTACTATTGTCTGTTTCCATCACTACAATTCTCAATTTAGTCATGTTGCCAACTTGTAAAGTAGTAGGCAGTAAAATAGTTGTTTTATATACTCCATTCAATAATGCAGTACTAGTAGCAGCTGTTTCTGTATCTTCAAAGATTCCATTATTATTGTAGTCAATGAATACTTTTACAAATCGAGTTGCATTGCTAGAATCGCTGCTTCCTAATTTTAGGTAGACGATTAAATTTCCATTGATCTCTCCGTTGATATAATATTTACTATTGTCAATATATTGACTGGTAGTAGAGTTGCTGAATTGAATATTATTGATACTGGTACTATCTATTTTTGTTCCTGTACTAGAGCTTGCAGTAGATGTACAATAAGCATTTCCGCCAGCGCCACTTATAATTAAGGAATAATCTTGTTTACCGCGTTCTAAGTTGGCTTTATTACTTACTGTAATGGTATAGGTCTTGCCAACAAAAGTAGTATCTAATTCTATTTTCTCCACATTGTCTAATCGGTTATTGGCTCTTACAGCTGCGTTATCAGGCATATTTGGATTCAAAGTCCAGGGCAAATAATTAGTTGTTGCATTTGTAATTTTCAAATCTAAATCATTGACTAATCTAGAAGTGGTATCATTAAGGGTTTTTGATATAGTTCCTTTTACATCTGTCCAAACAAGGGTGGCTTTAACTGGTTTAATTCCGGAAGATATTATAGTAAAGGTGTCAACTTGTTTATTTTGTAAAGTTTTTTCGTATACTAAATCAACACTTGATGTACTATTTTTTGAACTAAGCGCAGTTTTTAATACGGAGGCGGCTTCACTCATGTTTAATAATCCCCATCCAAATTTATAATCGGGACCAGCATAAAGACCCGCTTCATTGGCGCCATGAATGGCTAATGCTTTCACGGTAGCACTACGTATAAATTTTTTAGGGCTAAGCTGTTGGCTTAATTCTTGCAATAACATCAAGGATCCGGCTACATTGGGAGAGGACATGGATGTTCCATTGGAGTAACCATAACTAGAATCATTAGTGGATATGCTAGATAGTACAGATACCCCATCGGCCACCAAGTCGGGCTTTATTCGTCCATCATCAGTTGGCCCCCAACTACTAAATGCGGGCATAATCACGTCTTCTTTTTTTGCATACCCAGATGGAATTCCTGCAACAGCACCAATGGTCAATAAATTTTTTGCATTGGCATCGGTAGGAATAATACCATAGGAATTGTTACTACTTAAGCTGTCTGGTCTGTTGCCGGCATCATACAATTTATTATCTTCACCAAATCTCCAATAATTTTCACCAATTAAAGGGCCATTAACGGCACGATTGTTCCCAGCGGATTTTACAATTAAATAATAGGGAGCATTATAAGCAATAGAATCAAAAGCTTGAGCATCTCCATCGTATCTGCCAAAGTTATAATCTTCTTTTTCATTCCATCTGCCATTGAATTCCCAGCGCGTAGAATCATAATTATAATCCCAGCCTGTAACAACCCCATAGGAATGGTTTGAAATAAGCATACCATTTGCAGCTGCTGCAGCCATTTCGGAAGCGTCATTGTTCCAATCATAAGCATAGGTTCCTTTTATACCATAGGACATGCCTTTAGCCATTGGATTTACGCCACTATTGATCATAATGCCAAGTGTATGCGTACTATGATCATTAACATTAGTAGCGTTGTCTTTTTGAGTAACTCTGCCCGCTAATTCATAATGGGTTATTCTTGATTTTCCTTCATCCCATATCCCTAATTTATTGGTAAGGCTATCGTTACTTCCACTTAAATTTAATCCTGCTATACCCCCTGGCCAAATTAGATTGGTATTGACGGTGGAGGCATGAACAGGATCTGCAAAACCAACCAAGTATTTAGGTTGACCAAATTCATTTATCCCTACTAAACTGGCTCTTGAATTATTTTTTGATTTATAAAACATAGGCCAACCTTTTTCTTTCGCTTTAATAATAGCAGCTGAGTAGGTGGCTCTAGATTCTTGTTCTAATATTTTTGCCGACTGAATGAGTATAAGTTTTTTGGTCTCATTTTGTGCGAATGATGCAAGGCAAATGGAAAGTAAAAAAAAGCTAAATAAGACAGTTTTTTTCATTGAGAAGAAAAGTATTGTACCACCTGAAATAAGGCTTTATAAAATTACAATGAATTCCCCATATTTCTAATATAACCACTATAAAACCTGATAGATAATGGGATAATTGAGAATTTATTCATGTAATTTTAAGGAAATCTACAGGAGGATGAATTTCAATTTTCGCATATTTTTTTTGGTACTATTTGGACTTAGTCAAATGGCTTGCATTGGACCCCAGCATAATTTAAAAAAACAAACTATTTCAGGTTTGGAAGGACAAATAACGGAGTTGATTGGGAATGCCATGCCTAGTAAAGGGAAAGCTTCTTCCAAAGGGCTGCCGCTTACTACTAAAATTTATATCTATCCACCACTTTATATACAACAATTAGAAAATCAAAATGGTTCATTTTGTACTAAAATTAACGGGGTGCCCCTTGATTCTGTGGTATCCGATAAGGTAGGGCATTATTATATTGTGATGAAGCCCGGAAAGTACAGTATGGTAGTGGGTTATGAAAATGGTTTTTTTGTGCCCTATTTTTCAGGATTAAATGGAGTGGCTTATTTTAATATAGAACCCCACAAGACAGCTCTTTTGAACATTACCGTAAATCAAAAAGCAAGTTATTAAATACAGCTTGTATCTTTGCTTTGTTGATGTATGAATGAGCAATCTTTGTTTGAGCGTTTTCACAATTCCCCCCTCCTAAATAATTTGGTGGACAGGATAGCTATGTCCAAGCTAGAAAATAAGCCCTATCAAGTCTTTTTACAAAATTTAAATGGGTCGGCAGCTGCTTTTGTTTTACAAACTATTTTCAACAATGCTAAAACAGATTACTATAATCATGTTATAGTTTTAAATGATGCGGAAGAAGCCGCTTATTTTTTTAATTCCATAGAAAGCGTAACGGAAGCTATGGATTTGTTTTATTTTCCTTCCTCTTATAAGACGCCACAAAATTTTAGTTTGTTAAATCCATCCCATGTAATGCTTCGAACAGAAGCCTTGACTAAAATTTCTATGGGCGGAAATAAAAAAATAATTGTTACTTATCCGGAAGCTTTGTTTGAAAAAGTAATCATGCCTAATACTTTGCAGCAAAACATGATTCAAATAAAAACCAATGATAGTATTGATTTAAATGAATTAATGCAAAACCTTATTAATTATGGGTTTCAGCGTACCGACTTTGTTTACGAGCCCGGACAATTTGCCTTAAGAGGAGGTATTTTTGATATTTATTCTTTTGGTAATGAGCAGCCTTATCGTGTAGAACTTTTTGGAGAAGAAGTTGATAGCATTAGGTTGTTCGATCCAGCCACGCAATTGAGTGAAAGAAAATTATTGCAAGTAAATATTATACCCAATGTAACCACACAATTTGAGGACACACAAAAAATTCCGCTTTTAACCTTTATGCCAAAGGATACTTTGATCTGGTTAAAAGATTGGAATGTAATTGCTCAAAGAGGAAATGATCAATACGAGGCCTTAACTGATTTTATAGAACATCATGCAAGTGCCAACAAGCTAGATGATCAGGATGCGCATAAAAGACATAGTGAGTTGCTGGATTTTGTAAGGGTGGAGGAGACTCAACAACAATTAGAGGCTAAATCTATACTGGAATGGGGTTTTCATCAGCAATTAACACAAGAAAAAATAGAATTTAATACGCAGGTGCAACCTTCTTTCAATAGAAAGTTTGAAATGCTCATTGAAAATTTACAAGGCTTAGAGAAAAAAGGGTACGCCTTATTTATTTTTGCAGAACAAGCTAAACAGTTGGAACGCTTACATGCCATTTTTACCGACTTAAAAACAGAAATACAATTTACACCCATTGTAAAAAATATACATGAAGGCTTTATCGATCATGATCATAAAATTGTTTGTTATACCGATCACCAAATTTTCCAACGGTATCATAAGTACAAAGTAAAACAGGCCTATAGTAAAAGCAAGGCCATTACGCTAAGAACCTTAAGAGACTTGCTTCCTGGAGATTATGTCACTCATATTGACCATGGAGTAGGGGTGTACAGTGGGTTACAAAAAATTGAAGTCAATGGACGTTGGCAGGAAGCAGTAAGAATTATTTACAAGGACAGTGATATTTTGTATGTGAATATTAATTCTCTGCATAAGATATCAAAATATACAGGGAAGGAAGGAACCCCTCCTAAAGTAAATAAATTGGGGTCGGATGTGTGGGTAAAATTAAAAGACAAAACAAAAGCCAAGGTAAAATCTATTGCATTTGATTTAATAAAATTATATGCTCAAAGAAAAGCTCAAATTGGATTTGCTTTTTCTCCAGATAATTATATGGTGCATGAATTAGAAGCTTCCTTTATTTATGAAGAAACCTTAGATCAAGCCAAAGCCATCGCCGATGTAAAAAAAGACATGGAAGCGCCTGCGCCTATGGATAGATTGGTTTGTGGAGATGTGGGCTTTGGTAAGACAGAAGTGGCTGTGCGTGCAGCTTTCAAAGCGGCCATTGATGGAAAGCAGGTGGCAGTTTTGGTCCCTACTACCATTTTAGCTTTCCAACACTTTAAAACTTTTACAGATCGATTAAAAGATTTTCCGGTAACCATAGATTTTTTAAATCGTTTTAAATCGGCTGCGCAAAAAAAAGAAACTATTGAAAAAGTAAAACAAGGTAAGATAGATATATTGGTAGGCACCCATGGTATTTTAGGAAAAGAAGTTCTATTTAAAGACCTTGGATTAATGGTGATAGATGAAGAGCAAAAATTTGGTGTAGGGCATAAAGAAAAATTAAAAACTTTAAGAACCAATGTGGATTGTTTAACCTTAACGGCAACACCTATACCTCGCACTTTGCATTTTAGTTTAATGGGCGCGCGTGATTTAAGTATTATTAATACTGCTCCAGCCAATAGACAACCTATACATACGGAAGTGCAAGTTTTTAATGAAGATGTCATTAGAGAAGCCATTTATTTTGAAACCGAAAGAGGCGGACAAGTATTTTTCATTCATAACAGAGTGCAAGGTTTAGCAGAAATGTGCGCCATGATTCAACGCTTGTGCCCAGACATTAGCATAGGTTATGCGCACGGGCAATTAGAGGGGCATCAACTAGAAGAAAAAATATTAGATTTTATTGAAAGAAGATATGATGTGTTGGTGTGTACTAATATTGTAGAAAGCGGGGTAGACATACCAAATGTGAATACCATTATTGTAAACAATGCGCATCAATTTGGATTAAGCGATTTACACCAATTGAGAGGCAGGGTAGGACGTAGCAATAAAAAAGCTTTCTGTTATTTATTGGCACCACCAATAAGTACTTTGCCTGATGATTCTAGAAAAAGATTACAAACCCTAGAGCAGTTTAGTGAGTTGGGAAGCGGGTTTCAAATTGCCATGCGCGATTTAGACATACGCGGGGCAGGAAATTTATTAGGCGGAGAGCAAAGTGGTTTTATGGCTGAAATTGGTTTTGAAATGTATCAGAGAATATTGGCCGAAGCAGTAAGAGAATTAAAACGCTCCGACTTTAAAGAATTATTTGAAGAAGAAATTAGCAAGCAAGATGATTTTGTACAAGATTGTACGATTGATACGGATTTAGAAATTATGATACCTGATAGCTATGTGGAAAGTATTGGAGAACGACTTTCCTTGTATACCAGAATGGATCAAACGGAGAATGACGAAGAGTTGGCTTTGATGGAAATTGAATTGGCCGATCGTTTTGGTCCGATACCGAATTCGGTGAATGATTTATTTATTACGATACGTTGTAGACGTATCGCCATTGCTTTGGGTTTTGAAAAAATGACTTTAAAAGACGAAACTCTAAGATGCTTTTTTATCAATAGGCCTGACTCGCCTTATTTTGAGAGCAATACTTTTAAACAGTTATTAGCGTATGCGCAAACGGCCATGAACAAAGCGCATTTCAAACAAGTGGGCCGAAGCTTTGTCTTGGTGATCAAGGATATTGACAATATGGAACAGTGCTTTGCACTTTTAGAAAAAATAAAGCAAGGGGTGTTTGCCACCCAGTTGTAAGTTCACTATTCTATAAATAAATCTCTATTATTTGACTAACTAAAAAACCCTCTCACCGATTGCTCGGGAAAGGGTTTTCAATAGAGTGAAATTTTATTCAGAATCTAATGTAAACGTAGTTTACTAGAATCCTTTTTTAGCAACTCCATCAGCGATTGCCTTAAGGGCATTTGTTTCGCTAAGGATAGCAGCCATTTTATTTCCTTTACCATCATTACCACCTGCCATATAACCGCCTCTAGCAGTTTTACTGATGACAGCGTCATGCATTGGTACATTTTTTTCTTTTGTTTTTAAGCAATACGCTTTAATCATTTTTGAAGTGTCCATTTTGTATAAATTTTAAAGTGAATATTTCTAATTGAAAGTAGGTCATTTATTGGGATTCATTTACGGATTGGCTTGATTTTTTGTTAAAATGGCCAAAAATCGTATAAAATCTAGATCTTAAGCGTCAATTTTAGCGTATTTGGCATGGGTTTCTATGAATTCTCTCCTTGGCGCCACGTCGTCCCCCATCAACATGCTAAAGATTCGGTCCGCTTCGGCAGCGCTTTCAATGGTCACTTGTTTAAGGGTTCTGCGGGCTGGATCCATGGTGGTTTCCCATAATTGGTCTGCATTCATTTCACCCAAACCTTTGTAACGTTGAATGGTTACTGCATCTTCTTTACCTGCGCCTAATTTAATCACCAAAGCTTTTCTTTGCTCTTCGCTGTAGGCATATTCTTGATCCTTACCTCTTTTCACTAAGTACAAAGGAGGTTGTGCAATGTAAACGTATCCGTTTTGCACCAACTCGGTCATATATCTAAAAATGAAAGTAAGAATTAGCGTAGCAATGTGCGAACCATCCACGTCGGCATCGGTCATGATGATTAACTTATGATAACGAAGCTTGGTAATATTTAATGCTTTAGGATCTTCTGGTGTTCCAACTGTTACACCTAAGGCAGTATACATATTTCTAATCTCCTCATTCTCATAAATTTTATGTTCCATGGCTTTTTCTACGTTCAAGATTTTACCACGCAATGGTAAAATAGCTTGATAGCCTCTATCGCGACCTTGCTTCGCTGTTCCACCTGCCGAATCTCCTTCGACCAAATACAATTCGCATCTTTCTGGATCTCTATCAGAACAATCGGCTAATTTTCCTGGTAAGCCACCGCCAGTAAGTACGGTTTTTCTTTGCACCATATCACGTGCTTTCTTCGCAGCTACGCGCGCTTGGGCCGCCAAAATAATTTTAGATATGACATACTTCGCTTCCTTCGGATTCTCTTCAAGGTAAGCTTCTAATACACGAGAAACGGTAGTTTGCACTACACCACTCACTTCACTATTTCCTAATTTCGTTTTTGTTTGTCCTTCAAATTGAGGCTCGGGCACTTTCACAGAAATAATAGCACTTAAGCCTTCTCTAAAATCATCTCCCTCTACAGTTACTTTGGCTCTTTCAAATAAACCTTCTTTATCACCGTAGCTTTTAAACACACGAGTTAGTGCAGTTCTAAAACCAGTAACGTGGGTACCACCTTCAATGGTATTGATATTGTTAACGTAAGAAAAAATATTTTCTTTAAAGTCGTCATTGTAGGTTAAAGCTACTTCTACCATTACATTAGAGGCTTCGTCTAAACCTTCTACATATAAGGGTTGAGAGATAATTGGATTTCTATTTCCGTTTTTATCTAGCATTTGAACAAACTCCACAATACCTCCTTCGCTGTAAAAATTCTTAGTATAAAAATTTCCAGTTTCGTCTTTTTCTCTTAAATCGGTAATGGTGATGCTGATTCTTTTATTCAAATAAGACAATTCACGCAAACGGCTTTCTAGAATTTCTCTTTTATAAACTGATTCTTGAAAGATGGTTAAGTCGGGCCAGAAGTGAACACGAGTTCCTGTTTTTTCACTAGTTCCAATTTCTCTAACTGCATATTGAGGAGCACCAATAGCATATTCTTGTTCAAATATCTTGCCCTCTCTTTCTACGGTTACCAATAATTTTTTACTTAATGCATTCACGCAACTTACCCCTACACCGTGCAAACCACCCGATACTTTGTAGGTATTTTTATCAAATTTACCGCCCGCATGTAGCACAGTCATTACTACTTCTAAGGCCGAACGTTTCTCTTTGGTATGCATGGCAGTGGGAATTCCACGACCATTGTCTTGCACACTAATTGAGTTATCCTCGTGAATATTTACTTCAATATGAGAGCAATAGCCAGCTAAGGCCTCATCGATAGAGTTGTCAACTACCTCATATACAAGGTGGTGTAAACCCTTAGAGCCCACATCGCCAATATACATGGCGGGTCTTTTTCTAACGGCTTCTAAGCCTTCTAAAACCTGAATACTGTCGGCTCCGTAATTCTTATTTTCTGCTGATTCGTTGGACTGTAAATCGTTGGACATAAATGTGTTAAAATTGGTTTGTTTTTCGAGGCATTCCGAATGCACACAAACTTAAGAAAATTAAGGGTTTAAAGCCTGTTTTGAGGCCTATTTAGTTATCCCCATTTTGGCCATTTTGTGCATAGTTTTTTAGCCTAAAAAAGGGCTATTTTCTTAGTCATTTTTTGGTCAACTTTTGGCCTCGAATAGTTCCTTTAGGCTGAATGTGTTAATTTTGTATTTATGACAGCAGTTCAAGAGCTATTAAAGCAGGTAAATACCCCCCATGAATTTAATGGGATGGCTTTGCTATATAGCAAGGAACAGCGTATTCCTGGGTCTACCCAATACCAAATTAAAAGGTATATGGCTCAAGCGGCTTGGGGTGCGGAAGATACGGGCATGTTTGTTTATCATTATAATGCCAATCAACCCAAGGAAAATTACCTAGAATTAAGGTTTTGTATTTCAGGCAATAGATACTGTGACAACAAGGTTTGTGGTGGTTGCAATCAATTGCCTACAGCTGAGTGTATGGGCCCAATGAAAACGGTGGATGTATTTTCATTTCATTTTACTGCTACATTTTTGCATCAGTTTGTACACAATGTAAAAACCAACAATAAGAAAGACGAGTTGTTGGCATTTAAGCATACCGAAAATTTTGCTAAAACTTTTCCATTAAGTATAAAAAAGCGTTTAACCTTAGATGCCTTATTAAATCATAGTTACAGCGGTTCTTTAGAAAATATTTTTGTGAATGCTAAAATTCACGAATTATTGGTGTACAGTGTAGAAAGCATTGTAGAAGAAAAAGAAGTGGTATTTACTTGTAAGTTTTTAGCAGATGAAAGAGGTAAGGAAAGTATTTATCAAGCTCGTGAATTTTTATTGCAACATATTGGGGATCCTATTACCATTAAGGAATTGAGCCGTAAAGT
>CANHOY010000032.1 GCA_947462495.1 Bacteroidota bacterium | reverse complement strand
TCTCCCTGCTTTGGCAGACAATGCTACCATAATTTTATTTACTTCTGCACCTAATAAAGCAATATCAGTTCCTTTGTCAGTGGGTTGATAAGGCACTTTAAATCCTCCGCCAAAATCTAAAATATTTACTGTGGGAAAATCGGGTAGCATTTGTTCAAATACTTCAGCTGATTGCAAAAAAACTGCTACATCTTTTATTTCACTTCCAGTATGAATGTGTAAAGTGGCAATATTTATTTTATACTTTTCTTGTAAAGCTTTGAGTTCTTTAATTTGTTTGGCTGGTATGCCAAACTTGCTTTTGTCATGTCCTGTTGAAATTTTTAAATTACCACCTGCCATAATATCGGGTCTTATTCTTACACCAACCGGATATCTATTGCCATAAGTGATTCCGAATTTTTCTAAATTGGATAAGCTATCAATATTAATATGGACACCTAAGCTTACTGCTTCTTTTATTTCTTCAAAGTCAACACTATTGCTGGTATACAAAATATTCGAAGGGTCCACGCCAACATGTATAGCCAATTTTACTTCATTGATGGAACTACAATCTATATTGCAACCTGCCTTTTTAAAAACGTCTAATACATGAATATTGGTAAGCGCTTTACAAGCATAAAAAAAACAAACCGACTTATTAGAAAAATGCTTTAACAAGCTTTTATATTGGTCTACCATTTTTTCGGCATGGTATACATACAAAGGGGTGCCATAAGTTTGGGCGGCCTCTTTTAATTGATCGTAAGATAAACTTGAATTCATTGTACGAAGATACAATTAGAACTAGGTTCAGTCATTATATCAACAGTATAATTTTAAAAATTGTGGTAGGAAAAATACTACTATTGGTTATTCAGCAGGACTTTCAGGGCTTTCGTCTTCCTTGCTTGACTCTGCTTCGTACCCGTCTGTTTCTTCTGGTAAATTGGGTGTTTCAGCGTCTTCGGTTTGTTCTAAAACGCTATTATCGGTAAAGTCTTCAGGTTTGATTACGGTAGCTTCCACCAATTGGTCGGCCAAAACCTCTCTTATTTTAGGTAAATCATCGGTTGAATTGATTCCGAAATAATCCATAAAGTTTTTAGAAGTAGAGTATACTAATGGTTTCCCAGGCAAATGCTCGTTTCTTCCGCTAATGGTAATTAATTCTTTCTCTAGTAATTTTTGTATCGAATAATCACTATTCACCCCCCTGATGGCTTCTACTTCTCCCTTGGTAATGGGTTGCTTATAGGCGATAATGGCCAATGATTCTAAAGCGGCATTGGATAAACGTTTTAGAAATTTATCTCCATTTAATTGTGCAATCGTTTTGTGAAAATCGGGCTTTGTTAAAAATTGCCAACCGCCCCCACTTTGTTTTAACTCAAAAGGATAAAACTCAGTACTGTATTTTTCTTGTATTCCTTCTAACGCACTTTCTACTTGATCCAAACTAATTCTTTCTTCTAAAAATCCGAATGCATTATTGATTAACTCAGTGATGTCATTTGCGTTCAATGCTTTTTCACTTGCAAAAATAAGGGCTTCAATATGCGGAATAATTTGACTGATTTCCATAAGGTTTGGGGCTTAACCGTTTAACGCTGCGGCACCACTAACGATTTCTGTAAGTTCTGTGGTGATGGCTGCTTGACGTGCACGGTTGTATGATAATTTCAATGATTTTAATAATTCGTTTGCATTTTCGCTAGCTTTATCCATCGCAGTCATTCTAGCACCATGCTCACTAGCATTCGCATCTAGTACGGCTTTGAAT
Organism: Bacteroidota bacterium; assembly: GCA_947462495.1. GTDB lineage: Bacteria > Bacteroidota > Bacteroidia > Chitinophagales > Chitinophagaceae > Sediminibacterium. The sequence continues at coordinate 11,191 of CANHOY010000032.1, read as the reverse complement.
AATTGAGTATTTAATATTTTTGGCATTAACTCAGCTACCAATACTTCTTTATGGGGCTCGAAAATAAAATCAGTTTTTTTCTGATTGGCTTTCTTGGCTATTTTAGGAATAGGTAAAAATGGCTCAGCTGTTGGTAATTGAGTAGCCGCATTTTTAAATTCACTGTAAATAACTTCTATTGCATCAAACTCTTTATTAGCAAATGCATTCATCGCTGCTTTTGCAGCAGTTTGCACATTTTCAAATTTTAAGTTTAAGAAGATATCTTTATAATCCGCATTGGTTTTATAACCAGACTTTGATAAACTTTCAAATCCTTTTTTACCAATATTCCAAATGGTAATATTTTTATTCGCATATTTTTCAGCAATGGTCGTCTTGGCTAATTTTACCAAATTGGCATTGTAACCACCACACAAACCTCTATCAGAAGTGATCACGATTAACAAGACATTATTTACCGGTCTGGTTTCCGCTAAGGCTAAGTTCATGTCACCGTCCAGGCTACCAATAATATTGCTTAACATTTCTTGAAGCTTTCGGGTATAAGGCCTCATTTGTGTAATTGCGTCTTGAGCACGACGTAATTTTGCAGCACTTACCATTTTCATGGCTTTAGTGAGTTGCTGTGTACTTTGGGTACTTTTAATCCTATTTCTTACTTCGTTTAATTGACCTGCCATAGCATTTCTTAATTTCTGATGTTCAAGTGGAAGCCTGATAAATTTCTAGGGCTCCAAAGGCGAGCAAAGGTATCATTTTTTCGTCCATTTTTCAATTTTAAGGCTATTCAAGTTAATTTTTATATTGGATACCCCTTAAAACCTTCAAACTCACCCCAATTACTTAACTTTGGCACGCCTATTGAGTATAGGTTTTAACACAATTATCAAGCAGTAATATGTTGCAAATTATAAGTAAGCTATTTGGAGGTTCTAAAAGTGAGAAAGATGTCAAGAAAATTGAACATTTGGTGCCCGTTATAAATGGACATTTTGAAGGGTATAAATCACTTAATAATGACGAATTAAGAGCTAAAACCGAAGAATTTAAGGCTCGAATTAATGCATCTTTGGCAGAAACTGACAACTTGATTAATGAGGAAAAAGTTAAAGCAGAGGCCCTGCCTTTGAGCGATTTTTTAGGCAGAGATGCTATTTACGAACTCGTTGATAGCCTTAAAAAACAAAGAGATCAAGCCGTTGAAAAGATTTTATGGGACATTTTGCCAGAAGCTTTTGCGGTGGTTAAGGAAACGGCTCGTAGGTTTACAGAGGAAGAAGAATTGGTGGCTAAGGCTACTACATTAGATCGTGAATTATCTGTCAAAAAAGAATACATTCAAATTAAGGGTGATCAATCTATATTTCAAACTACTTGGAAAGCGGCAGGCACCCCCATCACTTGGAATATGGTGCATTATGACGTGCAGTTATTGGGAGGTATCGTATTACATCAAGGGAAAATTGCGGAGATGTCTACCGGAGAAGGTAAAACCTTGGTATCCACATTGCCCGCTTATTTAAATGCATTAGCTGGAGAAGGTGTTCACATAGTTACTGTCAATGATTATTTGGCCAAAAGAGATAGTGAGTGGAATGGCACTTTGTTCGAGTGGTTGGGTATTACGGTGGATTGCATTGATAAACACCAACCTAATTCAGAAGAACGTCGTGATGCTTATCGTGCAGGAATTACCTATGGTACTAATAATGAATTTGGTTTTGATTATCTAAGAGATAATATGGTTCATACGCCAGAAGAGATGGTGCAACGAAAACATCATTATGCGATGGTGGATGAGGTGGATAGTGTTTTAATTGATGATGCCCGTACGCCTTTAATTATTTCTGGTCCCATAGGACATCAAACTGGTGAGCAACAATTTTTTGAATTGAAACCAAGAATTGAAAAATTGGTGGAGATGCAAAAGAAAACCGTAAACCAATTTTTGATTGAAGCAAAAAAGAAAATTGCAGAAGGCAACGACGATCCAAAAGATGGTGGAAAGGCTTTGTACAGTGCTTTTAGAGGCTTGCCCAAAAATAGTGCTATTATTAAATATTTAAGTGAGCCAGGGGTAAGAGTTAAACTACAAAAAGCAGAGAATCATTATTTAGCCGATCAGCAAAGAGAAATGCATCATGTGGATGCTGATTTGTTTTTCCACATAGATGAAAAAAATAATTCCGTAGAATTGACTGATAAAGGTTTGAATTTGATTACCAAGCAAGGAGAAGATCCTAATTTCTTTTTGTTGCCTGACATAAGTGTAGCATTGAATGCGATAGATCAAAATTTCAATTTAAAAGCGGAAGAAAAATTACAACAAAAAGAAGCCATCATTACCGATTATAGTATTAAGGCCGATCGCATTCATACCGTGAATCAATTATTAAAAGCCTATACTTTATTTGACAATGATGTGGAGTATGTGGTAATTGAGGGTCAGGTAAAAATTGTAGACGAACAAACGGGTCGTATCATGGAAGGTCGTCGTTATTCTGACGGACTACATCAAGCCATTGAAGCCAAAGAAAATGTAAAAATTGAAGCTGCTACGCAAACTTATGCAACCATTACTTTGCAGAACTTTTTTAGAATGTACCATAAGTTAGCAGGGATGACAGGTACTGCAGAAACAGAAGCCGCAGAATTTTGGAGTATTTATAAATTAGATGTGGTTTCTATTCCTACTAATATACCAGCTATAAGAACCGACGAACAAGATTTAGTATATAAAACAAAACGTGAAAAACTAGGTGCGGTGATTGAAGCCATTGTTGAATTAAGAGAAAAAGGCCGACCTGTTTTATGTGGTACTACTTCGGTGGAAGTAAGTGAGTTATTAAGTAGAATGTTGCGTCAGCAAAATATACCTCACAATGTATTGAATGCAAAACAACATGCACGTGAAGCGCAGGTGGTAGCCGAAGCGGGTTTAACAGGTGCGGTAACCATTGCTACCAATATGGCAGGTCGTGGTACGGATATTAAATTAAGTCCTGAAGTAAAAGCAGCAGGCGGTTTAGCGATATTGGGTACAGAGCGTCATGAATCACGTCGTGTAGACAGGCAGTTACGTGGTCGTGCAGGTAGACAAGGTGATCCAGGTTCATCTCAATTTTTTATATCCTTGGAAGATGATTTGATGCGCATGTTTGGAAGTGAGCGTATTGCAAAAGTGATGGACTTTGCTGGGTACAAAGAAGGAGAAGTGATACAGCATAGTATGATTACTAAATCTATTGAGCGTGCACAGAAAAAAGTTGAAGAAAATAACTTTGGAATAAGAAAACGTTTGTTGGAATACGATGATGTAATGAACAAACAAAGAACGGTGATTTACAAAAAAAGAAGTCATGCGTTATTTGGAGAAAGATTGGCATTGGATTTAGACAATGCTTTTTATCAAGTCATTGAGGGTTTGGTTCAATCTAATAAAACAAATGGAGATTATGATTCCATGAAATTGGATTTAATTGTTCATACCGGATTTGATACAAAAGTAACCGCTGAAGAATTTAAATCAACCAATGAGCATCAATTGGTGGAAATGGTATATCAAGAAGCTATTGCGCATTATGAATACAAGCGAGGAGAGATGATGCAACAGAGCATTCCCGTTTTCAAAAATATTAGAAAAGATCAAGGTGGCCATATAGAAAATGTAATTGTTCCCGTGGGAGATGGAAAAGTAGTCCACAATGTTTTAGTGAACTTGGATAAAAATGTAAGTACTAATGGTGCTACTTTGGTGGCACAAGCAGAAAAGTCTATTTCATTAAGCTTCATTGATGATGCTTGGAAAGAACATCTTCGTTCGATGGACGACTTAAAGCAATCGGTTCAAACTGCAACCTATGAACAAAAAGATCCTTTGGTAATTTATAAAATGGAGGCATTTGAATTGTTTAGAAGAATGGATTTAGAAATCAATCATAAGTTGGTTCAATTTTTATGTCATGCACATTTGCCCTTGGAAGATTCAGTGAAAGAGGGGCGTCAACAAAAAACAGATTTAAGTAAGCTAAGTGCCAATCGTGCTGAGGAAGTTGGAGGTCAGGTGTATAATGATCCAAGTGAAGTAAAACAAACACCTGTGCAAGTGGGGCCCAAAACCGGCCGCAACGATCCTTGCCCTTGTGGTAGCGGAAAAAAATTCAAAGCCTGTCATGGGAAAGATGCCGCTTAATAAATATATCGATCATACTATTTTAAAACCTACTTGTTTGGTATCGGACATTGAAAAATTATGTGCAGAAGCAAAGCAATATGATTTTGTAGCGGTTTGTGTGCCTCCTAATTTTGTAAAATTAGCCAAAGAAAAACTAGCCAATAGTGATGTAAAAGTAGCTACAGTCATTGGCTTCCCATTTGGTTATTGTGCCACCGAAGCAAAAATTGCTGAAATTATTTTAGCGATGGTAGATGGTGCCGATGAACTAGATGTGGTAGCCAATATTTCTGCGATAAAAAATGGTGATTGGATGTCAATTGCAGATGAAATCAATCATATCCTACCTATTATTCGATCTAAGGGGAAAGTGGTAAAAATTATTATTGAGTCGGGTGTATTAACCGATGAAGAAATTATAAAGTGTTGCGATATTTATGGAATCGCCGGGATAGATTACTTAAAAACATCTACAGGGTATGCCGAAAAAGGAGCCAGTGTGGAAGCGGTGGCTTTGTTTAGAAAATATTTACCCGCCCAAGTACAAATAAAAGCATCAGGGGGCATCAGAGATTATGCTACCGCTAAATTGATGATTGACGCAGGTGCTACACGAATTGGTTGTAGTGCAGGAGTGGCCATTGTATCTGGGGCCATCACGGATAATGTAAAAAGTAATTATTAACTTTACTATTATCATGTTATTAGAAAAAATAAAATCATTAGCCAAGCAACATCAAGTTGAGAACGTTTCTATACGAAGACACTTGCATGCGCATCCTGAATTAAGTTATCAAGAGTTTGAAACGAGTAAATATGTGCAAGCACAATTAGCTGCTATTGGCATTCCTTTTACAGTGATTGCAACTACCGGTGTGCTGGGAATCATTGAAGGAAAAAATCCAAGCAAACGTGTTGTTGCCCTTAGAGCGGATATGGATGCACTTCCTATTATAGAAGAAAATAAAATCGATTATATATCTACCAAGGAAGGCGTGATGCATGCCTGCGGACATGACGTGCATACAACTATATTATTAGGTGCTGCTAAAATTTTGTGGGGTCTACGTGGAGAGTTAGAAGGTACTATCAAATTATTATTTCAACCGGGAGAAGAAAAAAATCCAGGTGGAGCAAGTTATATGATTCGTGATGGGGCACTGAAAAACCCAGTACCACAGGGTATTATAGGATTGCACGTGCATCCAGGATTGAATCATGGTAAATTAAGTTTTAGAAAAGGACGAGTGATGGCCAGTGCTGACGAATTGTATGTTTCTATCAAAGGTCCAGGCGGGCATGCTGCTACACCACATCAAACGGTGGACACCGTTTTAGTAGCAGCGCAATTAATTACGAGTTTGCAAACTATTATTTCACGCAATCGTGATCCTCAAAATCCATCTGTATTATCTATCTGTTCTATACATGGAGGCAATACCACTAATGTAATTCCAAGTGAAGTAAAATTAATGGGCACTTTTAGAGCCATGGATGAAGTGTGGCGTTTTAAAGCACATGAATTAATGCTTCAGCAAGCAAAAGGATTGGCCATGGCCACTGGTGCTGAAATAGATTTTAGAGTAGATGTTGGTTATCCAACAGTAGACAATGAACCTGTAATTACAGAAGCTGCTTGGAAATTAGCAGATGCTTATATGGGGGCCGCACAGGTAGAAGAAACAGAAAAAAGAATGGGAGCTGAAGATTTTGGATATTATTCTCAAGTGATTCCAGGTTGTTTTTTTAGATTAGGCGTGCGCAATGAATCCCAAGGCATTGTACATAATGTACATACTCCTCACTTTAATATTGACGAAGGGGCCATTGAAAATGGGGTGGGAATGATGGCTTGGTTAGGCATGCAATTATTCGCATAAAGCACTATATCTCAACAATATATATTACAAAAATCTCGTTTTGTATTTATTCAGTAGCTTTGCCTAACTTGAAAACTAACATTCGTTATAAATTTATTACATGTCTAATAAAGAAAACTTAAGAAAAGAACAGGCTTTAGAATACCATGCCAGTGGCAGGCCAGGTAAAATTGAAGTGGTCCCCACAAAGGAAGCGAAAACTCAAAAAGATTTATCATTAGCGTATAGCCCTGGAGTAGCCATTCCATGTACCGAAATCAAAAATAATCCTGCGGATGTTTTCAAATATACTGCGAAAGGAAATTTAGTGGGGGTTATTACCAACGGTACGGCAGTTTTAGGTTTAGGAAATATAGGGCCTTTGGCGAGTAAACCTGTGATGGAAGGGAAGGCCGTACTTTTTAAAATATTTGCAGACATTGATGTTTTTGATATTGAAATCAATGAAACAGATCCAGACAAATTTGTAGAAATTGTAAAATCTTTAGAACCCACTTTTGGCGGTATCAATTTAGAGGACATCAAAGCGCCAGAATGTTTTTACATCGAACAAAAGTTAAAGGAATCCATGTCGATACCCGTCATGCATGACGACCAGCATGGGACTGCTATAATTAGTAGTGCTGCATTGTTAAATGCATTAGAATTACAAAAGAAAAAAATTGACAAAGCAAAGTTTGTAGTGAGTGGCGCGGGCGCTGCTGCTATGGCTTGTATTAAATTATATGTAGCATTAGGTGCAAGGTATGAGAACTTTATATTGTTTGATAAAGATGGCGTATTGCATACTGGAAGAACCGACTTGGGAGAAGATAGAAAACCTTTTGCTATTTCATCAGCTAATATGACTCTGGTGCAAGCTTTTAAAACTGCGGATGTTTTTTTAGGATTGAGTGTAGGAAATATTATTAGTGCAGAAATGGTAGGTTCTATGCCAAAAAATCCCATTGTATTTGCTTTGGCCAACCCGGATCCTGAAATTGATTACGATGCAGCAACTGCAGTAAGAAAAGATATTATTATGGCAACGGGGAGATCTGATTATCCCAATCAAGTAAATAATGTTTTGGGATTCCCTTATATTTTTAGAGGGGCCTTAGATGTTCGTGCTAAATCAATTAACGAGGCCATGAAGTTGGCTGCTGTAAATGCATTAGCGGAATTAGCAAAATCGGCGGTACCTGATGCAGTGAACATGGCTTATAATCAACAGAACTTATGTTTTGGTCCAGAATACATTATTCCAAAACCATTAGATCCGAGGTTGTTAAGCACATTAGCACCTGCAGTGGCAAAAGCTGCAGTAGCATCGGGTGTGGCGCAACAACCTATTTCCAATTGGGATGAATATGAATTACAATTAAACAAGCGTTTAGGTTTAGACAACCAATTAATGCGTTTAATTAGCAATAAAGCACGTCGCGATCCAAAACGTTTAGTATTTGCTGATGCAGAAAATATTAAAATATTAAAAGCAGCAAGTATTGTATATGATGATGGTATTGCTTATCCAATTTTATTGGGTAATGAAACTAGAATAAAAAATATAGCAGAAGCAAATAATATTGACATTAGCGATTTGCCAATTATTGATGTGAGAAGTGATGAGATGGAAGAGAAGAGAGAATTTTTCGGATCAATCTTATTTCAAAAAAGACAACGCAAGGGTATTAATAAATACGAGAGCTTAAAATTAATGCGTACGCAAAATTATTTTGGAGCCATGATGGTGGAAACGGGTGAAGCAGATGCAATGTTGTCTGGATTAACACGAAACTATACAGATGGCATTAAGCCAGCTTTACATATTATAGGTACAGAGGAAGGGGTGAAGAAAATTGCAGGTATGTATTTGTTGTTGACCAAAAAAGGCCCATTATTTTTAGCGGATACAACGGTGAATATTAATCCAAATGCAGAAGAGTTAGCTGATATAGCATTATTAGTAGCAAAAGAAGTACGTAATTTTAATATGGAGCCAAGAATTGCTATGTTGAGTTATTCTAATTTTGGGAGTAGTGATACGCCTGAGGCAAAAATGATGGCGGAGGCAACTAGAATTATTAAACAAAGAAATCCTTCATTAATTGTAGATGGAGAAATGCAAGGTATAATGGCGTTTAATAAAGAAATATTAAAAGAGAATTATCCTTTTAGCGATTTAGTTGATGCGCAAGTGAATGTGTTAATATTCCCGAATTTAACAGCAGGTAATATTGCTTACCATTTATTAAAAGAAATAGGAGGAGTGGATATTATTGGTCCCATTTTGTTAGGTTTAAAAAAGCCAGTGAATGTATTGCAATTAGGTTCTGGTGTAAGAAATATTATTAATATGGCCACGGTGGCGGTGGTGGATGCGCAGTTAAAGACCAGAGTAGATACAGATACCGAAGTACAAAGAGTTAGTTGGTGGAAGCGTATGAAAAAGAGAAAGAAATAGGCTAATTTTGAGGTATGAATATTTTCACCCATTTTGGTAATTACATTTTAATGTTAAAAGGCATGTTTACTGCCGCCGAAAACAAAAAAATGTTTTGGAAAGAATATATTAAGCAATGCGTGGACATTGGTTTTGGCTCATTACCTATTGTAGTGATTATTTCTTTTTTTCTGGGTGCAGTTATTACAGTTCAAACAGCAGCGCAATTTGTGAATCCTTTAATTCCCATCACTACAGTGGGTATTGTAGTGAGAGATAGTATGTTGCTTGAATTTGCGCCATCATTTTTAAGCATTGTATTAGCGGGTGTGGTAGGAAGTAAAATTGCAAGTGAATTAGGCAATATGCGCATCAGTGAGCAAATAGACGCGTTGGAAATTATGGGTATCAACACAAAAAATTATTTAATCTTACCTAAAATACTAGCTTGTTTTACGATTGTTCCTTTACTCGTTGGAATATCGGCTGTGATTGGTGTTTGGGGTGGCTATTTTGTGGGTGGATTAACTGGATCGGTAGCTCCCGAGATATTTATTATGGGTATTAGAAAAGGCTTTGATGCCAATTATGGTATGATTGCATTTTATAAATCGTTTATTTTCTCATTCATCATCAGTACAGTGCCTTGTTATTTTGGATACTATGTAAAAGGAGGTGCTTTAGAAATTGGTAAAGCAGGAACACAGGCAGTAGTGGTAAGTTGTATACTTATTTTAATTGCTGATTATTTAGTGGCTGCCATCGCTATTTAAACTAACTTTAGAGTACTAAAATTATCAAATGAAAATAAGCTTTCATGGCGCAGCGCGCACGGTCACTGGATCAAAACATTTGGTACAGTTGAAAAATGGAGAAAATTTTTTATTAGACTGCGGTTTATTTCAGGGAATGGGAAGAGACACCGATTCATTGAATGCTACCTTTGGTTTTGATGCCACTAAAGTAAATTATGTTATTCTATCTCACGCGCATATAGATCATTCGGGCTTGTTGCCTAAATTAGCTAAGGAGGGTTTTGCAGGAAATATTTATTGTACTCCGGGTACCAAGGCTTTGGTTGAAATTTTATTGGAAGATTCTGCCATGATCCAAAGAGACGACGCTAAATATGGCAATAAGCGCAGAGCCAAGCAGGGACTGCCTCCCATTGAGCCGCTCTATGATATGGATGATGTAAATATTGTATTGCCATTATTAAAGCCGGTGGAGTATGATGTGCCCGTAAAAATTTCTGATTCCGTAGAATTATTATATACCGATGCAGGTCATATTATTGGAAGTGCTGCTGTAAGTTTAAAAATCAAAGAAGGTGGCGAAACAAAAACCCTTACGTTTAGTGGGGATGTGGGAAGGTACCGTGACATGATTTTACGATCACCTGCTATATTTCCTGCAGCAGATACGATTATCATTGAAAGCACGTATGGGGATAAATTGCACGATATAATACATACCACTCCAGACGACATTCTAAAGTGGATAGAAAAAACTTGTGTGGAGCAAAAAGGAAATTTAATTATCCCTGCTTTTAGTGTAGGACGTACTCAAGAAATTTTATTTGAGCTGAATCAATTGTCTTTAGAAAAAAGATTACCACATATTCCGGTCTATGTAGATAGTCCATTAAGTATCGAAGCGACGGATGTGGTTAAAATGTTTCCTAAATATTTCAATAAAAAAATTCAAAAAATATTAGAAGTAGATGACGATCCTTTTGATTTCGAGGGGTTACGTTATATTAAATCGGTGGAAGAAAGTAAAGCATTGAATGAGGACTTACATCCTAAGGTAATTATATCTGCTTCAGGCATGGCCGATGCAGGAAGGGTAAAGCATCATATCAAAAACAATATTAGTAATCCTAAGAATACTATTTTATTGGTTGGATATTGTGAGCCACACTCTTTAGGTGGAAGATTAATGAATGGCGCTAAAGTGGTAAAGATATATAGTGAAGAGTACCCTGTGATTGCTACGGTAGGATCTATCCGAAGCATGAGTGCTCATGCCGATTACGAGGATCTAATGCAATTTTTAGGTTGCCAAATCCCAGATTTAGTAAAGCAAATATTTGTAGTGCACGGCGAGGCTGAAGTGCAGGATCATTTTGCTGAAAGATTACGTAAAAAAGGATTCAAAGAGGTAATTGCTCCTGAAATGCATGAGACTTTTGAAATTATTTAATATAGACTTAGATGTAATTAGACCCTACTTTATAGAAAGTAATGAAAGTCTATTTGTTCTATTTTAAAATAAACTTTGTGTTGTAAATATTTTATAATCTACTTTTTCACAAGGGGTAGGACTTTGTTGGAAATTCTTAGCTACGGTGTGCCCTTTCATTTTACTATCTTCTAATTGATGTTTAGCTAATTCGAGAATTTGGACTTCATTTAAATTTTCATTCACCCAACTATTGGCTAAATCCTCTTTCAAAATAGTGGGCATTCTTTTTTTTACATTATGTATTTTACTCATTAATTCATTGGCATCGGTGGTGATGATGCCAAAGCTATTTTTTTCTTCGCCTGTATGTTGATTGGTCCAAGTATTCCATACACCAGCAATGTAAAATAAGGGGGATTCAATGATTGAAATGCAATGTGGGTATTTTTCTTTTTCAATTTGTTGCCATTCAAAAAAATGAGAAGCTAAAACCAGGCAACGCTTAGTATGAATGGTGGACTGAGC
>CANHOY010000031.1 GCA_947462495.1 Bacteroidota bacterium | reverse complement strand
TGGGCATGTGGACGAATCACAATTACATCAAATTCTTATTTCAGAAGGTTCTAAAGCCTATTTAACCAATCATGTGGGAAAAGACAATAAACAACAATTTTTTCAACCTTATAAAGATTTATGTAATTCAATTGGTGAAATTATTTTAGAATGTAATCCTAAATATAAATACCCACATTCACTTGCATCAACTATATTTGAAATGGCACATCTTCAAAACTTTTTTATGAATCATTTGCCATCACTTACCGATTTTTCAAAATCTAAAAATGAATCTGAAATAATTAAATATCTAGAAGATCTAGTTTTTAAAAGTATTCGTGAGTAAGAAATACTAGAAAAAAGTTGGCACTTGTATCTCTTTTGTCTGAGTAGTATGGGCCGAGAACAACCCTAGCGCACCTCCAATAAAATTATTAGGCGGATTGGTCGGCGCTGTTCCTCCACCAGGTCCTGCTCCATCTTGTTGACTAAGTGTATAAAAAAACAAATGAGCGGACTTACTTATACATTGCATTTCAACTGATACCCTATCAAATAATTTAATGGTAATATCGCGATTACCGCCATTTAACGGACGTTGATTAATTCTTCCATTATTTAAATTATCATTAAATATATTATAGTTATTATCTAAAGTATCATTTATCTTTTGAATAAATCTATAACTATTACCTAGTTCAATTGGATCTGTATATACAGGAATAATACTAAATTGATAATCGCCATTGATAGGAAAAATATTAATTCTTAGGCTGTCTAAATTTACTTTATAGGGCATGGTACTTTGAGCCGTATACTTTTTCCCATCTACATTTACTTCTAAAAAATAAGTTCTTCCATTTACCCCTCGAATTAATCTTGTCATGTAAATTCCTCTGCTTACCTGTTTAAGCGTATCCTTGATACCCGTATTGTCGGAAATAATAACGATGCCATTTTCAATAACTGGATATATATTAGATGCATTAAGATTAATTGATCTAGAAAGCTTTACAAAATAAGGGCCTGACTTGTCTGTTATATTCCCTTCTATAACCACTTGTGAATCATTATTTTTTATTGGAAGCGTAATAACTTTATCACAACTTACCAGCAAAAGAATTATAGCACTTAAGTATAAATATTTTTTAAACTGCATTTTTGTTAAAATTTAAAATTATAGGTGATACTTGGCACCCATCTAAATAAAGCTGTTTGAATAATTTGAGTTTTTGAATTATCCAAAGGGTCATCTTGGAATGTTATTCTGTAAGCGTTTTCCCTACCGTAAACATTATACAAGCTAAAATTCCAAGCGCTTTCATATTTTTTTCTACTTTTATTTTCATAGGTAACACTTAAATCAAGTCTATGGTAGGTTGGCATCCTGTTAGCATTTCGTTTTGCATATTGGTAAATTGTTTGCCCACCCACTGAATATTTACCGGTTGGGAATGTGACCGCATTTCCTGTATAGTATACGAATACGCCAGAAACAGACCATTTTGAATTTAGTTCTACAATAGTGACTATCGAAATATCATGCGTTCTGTCTTGTTTTGCATTATACCAGTCACCCTCATTAATACCTTGAATTTTTCTTTCTGTTTTAGATAATGTATAACTTATCCAGCCAGATAGTATTCCAAATTTCTTTTTTGCTAATAGTTCAAAGCCATAGGCACGTCCAATTCCAAATAATAATGCACTTTCTACATCTGTAATTGTATTAATATTAGTTCCATCTTTATAATCTAATTGGTTTTGCATTGCCTTGTAATAAAGCTCTGCACCAAGCTCATAGGTATTATTTTTAAAATTCCTAGAATAGCCTACACTGGTTTGATCTGCTAATTCAGGTTTTATATTATAGGAATCCCCTATCCATTGATCCGATGGATTAGAAGCTGTGGCATTGCTTAGTAAATGCAAATGTTGCACATTTCGCGCATAAGCTAATTTTACACTACTAAAGTCATTCACCCTATAGTTTGTTGTAATTCTAGGTTCAAGATTCAGGTAGGTTTTGCCAAATGCATTTTTTTCCAATAAAATAGAGGAAGTTTTTTCATCCCTATTATACAAATTGTATATGTCACCACCCATAAGTGAATAAGCAGATACTCTAATGCCATAGTCTAAGGTTAGTTTTGCATTGGCTTTAAAATTATTATTAAAATAGATGGCATTCTCCAATCCATTTCTGCCTACTTTATTTATGTAATTGTTTACTGTCCCACTAAATATGCTTGGTGTAATGGTATGTAAAATAGAATTGAAACCAAAACGAATTGTATTTTTTGGATTGATGTAAAATGTATAGTCTTGCTTAATATTTAAGTCCTTTATATTAGAATTAACATTGAAATTGGTTTCTCCATTTTTTAAACTAACATCATAATTATAGTCACTATAAATAAAGGAGGTATTTAGAAATAATTTACTACTAATAACCCTATTCCATCGTATTGTCCCAGTTTTGTTACCCCAATTTATTCTAAAACTACTTCCTAAGCCTAATTCATCTTTACCAAAATAGCCAGAAAAATAAATTCTGTTTTTTTCATCTATTTTATAATTTGCTTTTGCATTAAAATCGTAAAAGTATAATATGTTATCCTTGAATTTATCTGTTGCCTTTAAAAAAACGTCAGCATAGGTTCTTCTTCCAGATAAAATAAAAGAAGATTTATCTTCTTGAATGGGGCCTTCTATACTTAATCGGCTACTAATTAAACCAAGTCCCCCATTGACCGTGTAATTTTTATTATTCCCTTCTTTCATCTTTACATCCAATACAGAAGATAATCTGCCACCATATTGCGCGGGTCCATTACCCTTAATTAAGGTTGCATCTTTGATGGCGTCACTATTGAACGTACTAAAAAACCCCAATAAATGAGATGCATTATAAACTGGAGCCTCATCAAGTAATATTAAATTTTGATCTGCGGCACCCCCTCTTACATAAAAACCACTGTTCCCTTCACCAGCCGATTTCACACCTGGAAGCAACTGGATTGTTTTTAAAACATCTTTTTCTCCAAATATGACCGGCACCTTACTAATGGACTTCATATTTAGGGTTTCCGTTCCTATTTGCGCTTTTATTAAATTATCATCCTTTCTTTTTGATTCTACAACCACTTCAGCAAGTTGATTCTTGCTTTCTAAAAAAACCTGAATAGATAATGGCTTATCTAATGGAATTGATATTCTTTTATCTTCATACCCAATGAAACTAATTATTAAATCATATTTACCCTTAGGTAAAGAAATTGCAAAAAATCCATACTCATTAGATGTTACAGTAACGTTAGCAAGTTTATCAATTTTAATTACCGCTCCAATAATAGACTCTCCGCTGAGCAGGTCTTTTACAGTACCATTTACAGTCATTTTTTCCTGCGCCTGCATTTTTTGCGTAACTCCTATAATACAAACAATGAGCAGTACAATGTATTTTCTATCAATTAATAGCATTTGCAAAAATATACCTTTATTATCTTTTCCTATATTTCTTATAAAATAATAACTATAATTAAACAAATAGGATAAATTAATACTATTTGAATAAAGAGATCAAAAACTAAAGTGTTCCTCTTCCATGCGCACCAATGAAGCTCAAATTACAATAATAGTGTAGGTATCAATGATGAATTCGATTTTAGGAACAGCCGAAAAGTTCGCTTATAAATAGGTTCAGAATTAAACTTAAGTAAATGATTTTCAGTTAGATATAGCTTTATTGGAATTCAAAACCTGAGCAAGAAGAATGTCTTTAAATAAATTTAAGACGTAAATTATTAGTTACTAATTTTTCTTGCACAAGGGGAAAAATTAAAGCTAAGTATCAGTCTTCTTTTAGCTTGATTTTTGTAAATATCTGTAGATGAGGAAGTGCCAGCACAGATAAGCTAATAAATAGCAGTGTAAAAATGCCAGAAGCATCTTTGCTATTTAGTGTTAGGAACGTTATATAAATAAACCCAAACCATGCCATAATAGAAAAAGGCGCAGCTTTTACTAGTAAGCTGGTCCATCCTTTAAAATCATTTGGCATACTAAAAGTGATTCTTATTTTATCAAAGGATAATAAAGAATGCCAGAAACCAAAATAAAAGGCAAAACATAGCCAAAGTGGCATGTACAAGGCAAAAATGATTAAAATAAGCTGTTGTAAAAGTGTATAGTAATAATACTTATTTTTTGAAAAAAAATAATCTTTAAAAAAGAATAAAATAAAATAGACGACTAGCAACCCTACAAGGGTGATAGGATAAATCTTTTGTGCTAATGAAGCCCATTGATTTTCATTAAATACAGAGCGCTCCATTCTAATAAAAATTTGTAATGCAAAATTTATATTTTTAGAAAGCAATAATAATATCCATAATAACCCAATTATTGAATACGCGGCTTTATGAATAAGGTTTTCTGTTTTACCTAGCCAATCAATCTCTCCAAAATGATATGCAGTAATAAGTATAAAAATGATTAAGGCAGCTATTGGGTAAAAATACCAAACCAATGCATATCCAATAATATTACCTATATATTTAACTAAAAAAAGTTTTTGATTACTTTCTGACTTATTTAAATGTTGATCAATATATAAGTCTAGGGCACCATGAGGGACCCCAAAAAGAATTAATACAATAATTAAGAATGAAACTTGAGTGCTGTTATTTAAAACAAAAACAGAATCAATGAGAAATAAAAAAAATGCAAGTAAAATTAAGTATAAACGAAGTTTTATTTGCATTTGTATAAATTAAAAAAGGGGCAAGTAACCAACTTGCCCCTCAAAGTTATTTGATAAAATTAAGCAGCTTTTCTACTTAAGCTATAAATAACCAAACCAAAACCTATTTTATTGACAGCATCACCAATATTGTAAATGATATTCATGTCAATTCCAATATTTTTGAAGCTAGCATACCATTGTCCATCAGCTGTTCCGATTAAATATCCTAGAGGATAAATAGCCCAACCAACTAATACGAACCAACCAAGTGCTGAATTCGCAGATGCTACTGCAGTTCCAGCTCCAGTTGCTAATTTCTTAACATCTCCTAACCATACTTCATACACAATGTAGAAATAGGCAATAGCACTTATAGTTCCCCATAATGTAGCTTGAGCAGGGGCAACTGCCTCTCCCCAATAACCTGTAACTAACATTACAACAGAAGCTAAAATCATTTTCCATAATAAACTTGTAGTACCACCAGCCTTTTTAGTGATTAAATAGAATTCAACGCACATTAAAGGCACAGTTAATAACCAGTCTACGTAACGGAAAAATGTTGGACTATCATGCGTTTCTGCATAATAACCACGCATGTAGTAATAGTGAACAGCTGCAATAAATGTAATTAACCCTGATACAAGTACAGAGGTTCTCCATTCTTTGCTAGTGTTGTTCAATTCTAAAAAGAAAAATACCGCAGCGGCCATCATAGCCATTGTGCCAACGAAGAAAGTGAAAGACACATAGTCTGTCTTTGCAATCGCCATCGTAGCATCAAGAAGAAATAAATCCATATGTTTGAGTTTTGGTGAACATTTTATTCACAACTCTCCCCATTTCATTAAGGCTGTTTTTATGTAAATTAGTTCACATAAAACAAAGCAATAGCAATCCAATCGTTGTGTAAGTAAGTTATATAAATATTGTTAAATTATTTAGATAAAATGTTAAAAAAATTTAAAATTTTAATCTAAAAACACATTTGTTTAATGAAATATTTTATAAAATAAACAAAAAATAAACAAAATATTGTGTTAGGAGCTATCTATAATCTTAAACAAATGGCACTAGATCCTATTAATAGAAATACCTTAGCCCTAATAAATATATCAAAATGCTCATTATCGTTTTCTTTTTCTTGCTACATTGGTTTATGTCATTTTTTTTTCATACTTCTTGTCGACACAGATATACTTCCTATAAAATGAATGAAAAAAGTACTCTATTCTAATGACCATGAATCCTCGCAATATTTTAAATCAGGATGGAATTGCATTATACCATGAGAAAGTAATACCCGATGATCAAATAAAGCAATTGTATAATGAACTTTTGAATAATATCAATTGGGAAAATGAAAGAGTTGTTATGTTTGGAAAAGAGATTATTACAAAACGAAAAGTAGCATTCTATAGCGATAATTCAATAGCCTACAGGTATTCAAGCAAAACGAAAATAGGCTTGCCCTGGAATGATACGCTTATTGCTCTAAAAAATATAGCTGAATCTATTACTAAAGAAACCTACAACGCCTGTTTATTAAATTTGTACCATAACGGTGAAGAATCGATGGGATGGCATTCTGACAATGAAAAAGAGATAGTGGCCAATAGTTCTATTGCCTCATTAAGTATTGGCGCTGCTAGAAAGTTCTCTTTTAAACATAAAGTTACCAAAGAAACGATATCTATTCAACTTGAAAACGGATCTCTCCTAGAAATGAAAGGAACCATTCAGTCATACTGGTGGCATGCACTGACGAAATCAAAGAAAGTCACCGAGCCTAGAATTAATTTAACTTTTAGGAAAATGCACACTAAAAAAGATTAAATGAAAAATAGCAATAATAAAATAGTTAAGAAAGGCGATTTACCCTCAAAAATTTGCGTTTATTGCAACCGTCAATTTACTTGGCGCAAAAAGTGGGCGCAAAATTGGGAAGAAGTTTTGTATTGTAGTGAAGCCTGTAAAAAGAAGAAATTTACGCCTTTAATAAAATAAATTTATCGTTTACTAATCTTATTCATTGAAATAGCTTTTTGCCTAGAACATTTAAATCTCTTAATATCAGCACTTCTTTTCATTAAATGTTTCTGACTCACCCCACTATGTACTCTCTTACGCCATAGATTAAAACTATTGCGTTTTAATTCGGAGCGCATCAATTTAATGGTAGCTGCTTCAGACAAACCAAATTGCATGGTGATAGCCTCAAAAGGCGTTCGATCCTCCCAAGCCATTTCAATGATTCTATCAATGTCTATCCTTTCCATATTACTAAATTAAGATTTTATTGACGCTACCCATAAATTTATAAAATGCGCTTAATAGTAAAAAGAAAATTAAGACATTGATTTTTAATACGTTGCACTATCCTGAAATCGAAATTAACCAATTCCAAGCGAGTTAAGGATGTATTTTACTCACGCAGGGATCCACTTTACATTCTTAATATATTTAAGAAGTATAATATATGAAATTTATTTACTTACTTTAAGGAAGTAAACAGCTTAAACTTTTGCAATTCTAACGCAACATTTCTATTTACAATTCTTGTAATCTCTATCATTCCTTATAATCTTATTTTATCATTTAGATAGACAATAATCTATTTTAAAATTAACTCGTATGAAAAAAATCACAATCTTATTAATGGGTATTTTGATGACATTTGTTTCGATAGCCCAAGATAAAACAGCCACTTGGAAATATGCAACTATGGATTTTATCAAAACTACACCAGATGGCAATTATGATCAATACCTAAAAGAAAAATGGTCGGTGTTAGCACAAAAGCGTTTAAATGAAGGTACTATTTTGGGTTGGGATGTATGGGGTGTTGGACATACTACAAATGAATCTAAGTATGATTTAGTGATCATTACATTTTATAGTGCACTAGATAGTATGTTTAAAGGATCTGGCATCAAAAGAATTGGTAATTATACCGACTTAGACGAAGAAGCAATTATGGATAAAGTAGATCAATCTAGAAAAGTGGTTAGTGCTTCAGTTTTAGTAAATAAGTATGGCTGGTCCATGATTGACACCACAGCTAAGTTTGCCAATTTCAATTATCTTAAAATTAATGCTGGCAGCAACGACGAATATGAGAAACTTGTAGCTAAAATTAATCTAGCCAATAAAAATAATAAGGCTTTGGGATTCACGCTTGCCAAAAGAATTGATGTAATGGGCGAAGATATTATGTGGAATTATGGTGGTGCCTATTTTTACAATACCTATAATGATATGATGGAGTCAAGAGCTGAAACATATGCTCCAAATGCCGATCAAATAAAAGTTTCGTCATTAAGGAAAATAAGTAGAAGTGAAGTTTTATATAATAAATATTCATTGCGCAAAAAAACCAACTAGTAAAATAGGTTTTGTTTTAAATGGCATTAACCCCAAGAGGCAATTTTTAACAATTGCCTCTTTTTTTTTGAACGATAGAAAAAAGAATCACTAAAATAGTCGCGAAAAATAATGGATTAGCTAAAAATGATCTCAAATAAACGCAAGTGCTCGTTTTTCATCAAGCGGGAAAGGATTGGTGCTCCTAATCTCCTGATTATTAAAAGTTCAATAATGAACTAATCATATGACTTACAATAGGTAACAAGCTAATAATCACCGCCTATCAACTAAAATGAAGCAAAAAGTAACACAGTAAGGTGACGCAAAGTTTGAATATTAAATCAAAATTCGATTACCCAACTCATAACTCCCAATTATGTATTAAATTTAATAGCTGCATAAAGGAACCGAAGTAAAAGGAATATTCACCCTTTATCTGCAAAAAAGAATAGTATTCAATTACGGCATTAAGAATAAAAATAAACAATGCTAAGCTGATATAAATTTATATTATGAAATCAAAACTATTATTTCTCTTACTCCTTCTCTCTGGATATATTAATATCTTAATTGCTCAGAAAAATATAACCCAGCCATTTTCTCCAAGTAGGGAGCAAATGTTAAAACGTTATAAAGCTGCTGAAGAAAGAGACAGTCTCGCCAAGCGAACCGTTTTTAAAACATCGGTTACCCCAGTATGGTCTGGCCCTTCTGCTTTCTGGTATCGGAACTCATTGCCAGATAGCCTGTCGGAATATCTTTATATAGACCCTGCAAAAAAAATAAAACGACCTTTATTTGATGAAATAAAAATGTCGCAGACCTTGTCTGTTCTTTTAGGTAAGACTGTGCATCCTGGAAGGCTACCCATAAAAGATATTTATGTTTATCCAGAAGGAGGTAAAATTGCAATAGCCACTGAAGCTGTTTTTTATAATGTAGATCTCGATCAGTACAGCCTAACCAAAATTGACACATTGCCAGTTGATAAAACTACCTATCCTGGGCTTACCCCCAGAATTGGACGTTGGCAAAGCATTCGAAAAGACAGTATCTCTCCTGATAAAAAATGGACCTTTTATGTAAAAGAAAATAATATTTATTTACAGCCTTTTGTTGGCGGTGAATCAATAGCTTATACTACAGACGGAACATCCACCTTACCTTATGGAGAAGTAAGTTGGTCGCCCGATAGCCGCTATCTGGTTGCATATAAAATAAAACGCGTAATAGATAAACCTGTTTATTATATAGCCACTTCCTTACCTGGTGTCACGCGTGGTGAAGTGAAGCAGCAAAATTATAAACAACCGGGTGATGAGTTTTCTACCTATGAAATGTATGTAATTAATTTAGCGGAGAAATCAGTTACAAAAGTAAACACTGATATTATTGATTTTTTTGACGCGCCACGTCTGCGCTGGAACAATGGCGACAATAATCATTATTTATTTGAACGTATCGATCGGGGCCACCAGCGTTTTAGAATTATTGAAGTAAATGCTACAGATGGAAGCACACGAAATATTGTTGATGAACAAACCAATACATTTATTTACGAACAAAAAATAGTTACCAATTATTTGCCGGCAAGTTCTGAAATAATCTGGGTCACTGAAAAAGATGGTTGGCGTCATATTTATTTAGTTGATGCAAAAGCTGGATCCGTCAAAAATCAGATAACAAAAGGCGAATGGGTAGTTCGGGGTATAGATAGTGTCGATATAACTAAAAGAGAAATTTGGTTTCAGGCCAGTGGAATGAATCCAGGAGAAGATCCATACAATATACATTATTACCGAATCGGATTTAATGGAAAAAATCTTGTTCGACTTACTTCCCCTGGTTTTAATCACCGATTACTATTCTCTCCGGATAAACAATATTTCCTTGACGTTTATTCGACCGTAAACCAACTACCGGTTTCTATTGTTGGTAAAACATCGGACGGAAAAAAAGTAATGGATATTGAGCAAACAGATGCTTCGCGTTATATTGCTGCAGGTTTTTCTATGCCTGAAGTATTTCATGCAAAAGGTAGAGATGGGCTTACAGATATTTGGGGTGTAGTGTTTCGCCCATCAGATTTTGATCCTTCCAAGCGTTATCCCATTATTGAAAATATTTATGCGGGTCCGCAGGATTCATTTGTGCCAAAAACTTTTTCAGCTTCAGGCGAAATGCAGAGTATGGCCGAACTTGGTTTTATTGTGGTACAAATTGATGGAATGGGCACTTACAATCGATCCAAAGCATTTCACGATCTATGCTGGAAAAATCTTGGCGATGCTGGCTTCCCTGATAGAATTTTATGGATGCGTGCATTGGCGGAAAAATATCCACAGGCAGATACATCACGCATAGGTTTGTATGGAACCTCCGCAGGGGGACAAAATTCTCTCGGCGGACTTTTATTTCATCCTGAATGGTACAAAGCAGCAGTATCCGCATGCGGTTGTCATGACAACCGGGTTGATAAACAATGGTGGAATGAACAGTGGATGGGATACCCAGTAGGCAAACATTACGATGACCAGTCCAATATTACTAATGCCCATAAATTAAAAGGGGATTTGTTGCTTATAGTTGGAGAAGCAGATCAGAATGTGCCACCTGAATCTACTTATCGTGTGGTAGATGCATTAATTAAAGCAAAAAAGACATTCGAGTTTCTAACTATTCCTGGGATGGGGCATAGTGATGGTGGGCCATATGGCCGAGTGAAGAAACGAGACTTCTTTGTAAAGAGCCTTTTTGGAATCGATCCACCTAATCGCAATAGGGATGAGTTGGCTGGAGTTTCACAATAGAAAAAATTGAATTAGAAATTTTTATTGTGATTTGGCTTGCCATTAGTAATAAGGATATTAAATCAGGTATAATGGACGTAACTGTTACTGCAACAGATTTGAAAGCAGGAAATGGCGTAATTCACGTTATTGATGCTGTTGTATTACCTAAATAGTTTTAGGTTAGGATTTTTGGAAGTGGGCTATTAGTAATAATGGCCCACTTTTTTATTACTACTCATACACTCTCAAACTAGTACCTGTAAGGGTTGTCTTGTATTGTTTTAAAGCTCCTGTTGCTGGGCCCGTAGTAACCTTACCTTTAGTATCAAAAACTGAACCATGTGCGGCACAATAAAATCTGTTGGTATTAGCCTGATATTCTATTGTAGCTCCTTGGTGGGTGCAACTAGAACTAACCGCAAGAAACTCATCATTTAAGGTTCTAGCAATGATAATTCCAGTTTTACTTTCCACATAGAAACCACCAGCCTTATCCAAACTTAAATAAGGGGCTATGGCAATATTAATTGTAAAGTCAACTTTCTTGTCAACTCCTGCATTTCCAGAATTGCCACTTGGACTAATGCTATTTGAGGCAGTATCCGATTTAGAACAGGCTTGCATGCATCCAAAAATTAAGATGGAAGCACTGCTTAGGCCCACTTGTTCAATAAAATCTTTTCTTTCCATAATTACCTATTTTACATTAAAACAAATCTATGCCCAAATTGTTTTAAATTAGTATATACAAATTTTCAAAAAATGCAGTTGTAATGTATTTATTAGATAAATTTAATGAATAAATTTACTTTCTTTTTACATAATTTTATAATAATGAATTACCAATATATTAGAAATATTCTTTTTGTAATATTGATTTTATTTTATCTGTTTGCCGGGGTTAATCATTTTGTAAATCCTTCTTTTTATTTACCAATCATACCTCCTTACTTATCCAAATGGGCAAATCAAGTAAACATAATATCAGGGGCAGTAGAAATATTACTTGCTTTATTGTTGATACCAAAATCAACTCGATTCAAAGCCAGCATTGGTATAATTATAATGCTATTAGCCTTTATTCCTAGCCATATATATTTTATTCAAAAAGGGGAATTTATGATAGGTACAGTACTATTTGATCCTTTGAAATCTTCTATTCGTTTATTGATAGGCCAACCCCTATTAATTTTATGGGCCTATTGGGCAAGTAAAAGTAACTTGAAAATCATCAATTTTACAAAGTAGCATAGGATTCAGGATCTACTATAAAACCTTGATTTTCATATTATAAGACCAGGACTAAATTTTTAGCTACTATTGTGATTTAGCTAATCAATTTTAGTGTGGAACTTTCAGTTTGAAATTTAGCTACAATAATAAACAAATGTGTTAATTATTTGAAAATAGCTATTTCATAAAACTAAATTTTTTGTTAGTCAGTATAAACAAGCTAAATTGATAATGAATGCCAATTAATAAATTTACATTGCAATAAATTAATAAATAATATGTTCAAAAAATTTACACTATCAGATACCCTTATGCTTGTTTCCGCCTTCTTGTCATTAATATTTTCTGAATTTTTATGGTTTAAGGGCGAAAAAGAAGCAGGAATATTTATTGGTTTATGGGTGCCTTCTATATTAGGTTTTGCTATTTTATTAAAATTAATAAATAACCAAAAATGATAGAAATTATACCCTATTTCGCAGCACTAGTAACCATCTTATTTGGTGTAGCATTTATTTTAGCTTTGAATAAATTCAGAGGCGAAAAATAATAACTAAAAAGATAGCATGAATAGTTTATTACAAAATGCAGGCGATTATTTTGATAAATTTTTCAATGCTAAAAATGTAAGGAAAATAGAATTATTAATTCTTCGTGTTGCAGTTTTTGCTTTCCTCTTTCATTTAGGTCTAATATTTTTAGGAAATAATTTTAATTATTTCAAAAATTTACAGCACAGTTATCTAAAAGCTATTTATACCCCATTTAGTTTTATCTTATTTTACGAGGTATTTTTACTTGTCATTATTATTCCAAAATCTATATCCGAATTTATTGGCAAACAATTTGAAGTGATTACCTTAATCACCTTGAGAAGTTTCTTTCATGATATTGCAGATCTTGATTTAAAAAATTCAATTAATATTAATAATCCAGAATTCATTAGTTTGCTTTATGATTTAATAGCTTCCTTGATTATGCTAAGCCTTACTATTTTGTATTATAAAATTTACCAAAATAATCGTAAATCAGAAATTGTTAATGAGCTAAATAACTTTATCAATATTAAAAAATTAGTATCATTAAGT
>CANHOY010000030.1 GCA_947462495.1 Bacteroidota bacterium | reverse complement strand
CGGATGTTAAGAAAAGATATCTAATTTAATCAACTAGAGGGTAAGTTTTTCACGTTGAGGTAAAATGAATCTACATCTTTGGCATTGAAAATGATAAGTCATTAATAGAACTCTTTTCTTGCTTTAGAAACTCTATATAATGTTGAGCAATTGGACTTAATTTCTTTTCTTTAAGCCAAACTAATCGCCATTTAGTAGTGATAGGTAGCCCTTTGGTTTCTATAATCTTAATTTTGCCGGCTGCTATTTCAGACTTAATACCAATGTAAGGCATAATAGAAATACCAATTCCTGCAAGAACCGCCTGTTTTACAGCTTCATTGGATGTAAGTTCAATTTTCTTTTTGGTATGAAATTTATTTTTGGTGATAAACCTTTCCATCATTTGTCTTGTACCAGATCCTGCTTCTCTATAAATAAATGGCTTGTTGTTTAAAGTTTTCTTGTCCTTCGAAATATTCTCTGAAATTTCTTTATTTCCTACAAGAAATAAGTGATTTTCCGTTAATTCAAGTTCATTGACATTGATATTATCTGGTAAAATTGATACAAGTGCAAAATCAATTTCATTTTTTTCTAAACTAGATATCACCTTCGATTTATTAGTTACATCCATGAGTAAATCTACATCTGGATATTTATTTAAAAACCCTGCTAAATAGTATGGCATGATATATTTACCTGTTGATACAATAGCAATTTTCAATTTACCTGTATAATTATTATCATACCCTAAACTTTTATAATTGATAATTTCAAGTTCATTTAAAATATTTTCACAAGCACTTGCAATTTCTTTACCAAAATCTGTTACGTAAAGTTTCTTATTTATAACCTCTGTTAATGAATATTTAAAATCTTTCTGAAAATTTTTTAATTGAATAGAAACAGCAGGTTGCGTTAAATGTAATTCATCAGCAGCCTTTGTTATACTTCCAAATTCAACCACTTTTAAAAAAATTTTCAATTGACTAATAGTATAGTTCATAAAATATATTTATATCAAAGATAATAAAGTTAAATAATATTTATATAAAAAAACGTCTCAAATTTGCTCTGTAAATGAAATTTCATGAAAAATTAAGAAAACAAATAGTAGCAACCATTCCACCGTTAGTCAAAAAAATAATAATTAAAATTATATAAATATGAAATTAAAAGAAATAAAGTGCACTGTTTGCCTGATTTTAATTATTGTCTTTGGTCTTATGGCTTTTTTAACTAAAGATGTTATCAATAGTCAACTATTCGCCTCCTTAGGGATAATATCAGGGGCACTACTCTCCAAATTATCATCAACCCAAAATTCAAATATCAATGAAAAAAACTGAAACATTAACAATTATTGATGGCGACTTCACATATGATGAAGCAAAGGAAATTTTAATTAATATGTTTACCACAAAAATTAATTTTCACAATATTAAAAATTGGAGTTCGCAAGAACGATTGGGAATTGAAGATTCAACTGCAAAAAAAAGAATTCCTGCGCTAAGGAGCGAAATGAAAAAATTAGAGGTGATTTTAGAAGAAGCTAAAATTAAAAAAAGAAAGCTTTTAGTTAGTTCAGAAATAAATATTTCAATTCTTGAAACTATAGAATAATGTTTAAAGGTAGGAAATTAATAATAGCGACAAAACACAAAAAAGAAAGAGTGATAGCTCCTATTGTAGAAAAAGAGTTGGGAGTAAATTGTTTTGTTACTGCTGATTTAGATACGGATCAGCTTGGCACTTTTACAGGAGAAATTGAAAGAAAAGATGATCCTATAACAGCGGCAAGAAAAAAATGTTTTATAGCAATGGAATTAACGAATTGCGATTTAGCTATAGCCAGTGAGGGTTCTTTTGGTCCACATCCAACTATATATTTTGTACCAGCAGATGATGAATTTTTAATCTTTATTGATAAGAAGAATGGTTTAGAAATTATAGCAAGGGAGATAAGTGTAGAAACTAATTTTAATGGGTCAGCAATAAAAGATGAAAAGATGTTACTAGAATTTGCAACCAATGCAAATTTCCCTTCACACGGCTTGATTATTAAAAAGTCAAAAGACGAAAATAAAGATATTGTAAAAGGTATTACCAATAAAAAACAGTTAAATACTGTTTTTTTAAGTTTTATAAATAATTATGGAACGGCTTATATAGAAACAGATATGCGAGCAATGTATAACCCAACAAGAATGAAAATAATTGAATGTGTAGCTAAAAAACTCACTGAAAAAATAAATTCACTTTGTCCATTATGCAACATGCCCGGTTTTGGAATTACAGAGGTGAAAGATGGTTTGCCTTGTGAGATTTGTTATTTTCCAACACGAAGTACATTAAGTTATATCTATTCTTGTCAAAAATGTAACTGTAAAAAAGAAGTAAAATATCCAAAAGGAAAACAAGCAGAAGATCCGATGTACTGTGATTTTTGTAACCCATAATTGAAATAATGATAACTAAAGATATAAGTAAAGCAAAGGAAATCCTATTAAAAGATGAGCTAATAGCCATGCCAACTGAAACAGTATATGGTTTAGCGGGAAATGCATATAGTGATATAGCAATTAAAAAAATATTCGATTTAAAAAATAGACCATTGTATAACCCTTTGATAGTTCATATTAAAGCAGCATCTAGTATTTTTGACATTGCTTCAGAAATTCCAGAAAACGCCTTAATGCTTGCAGATAAATTTTGGCCTGGACCTTTAACATTGGTACTAAAAAAACAAAATCACATTTCAGATTTAATAACTGCAGAAAAAAACACTGTTGCAGTAAGAGTACCCAATCATCGACTAACATTAGCATTATTAGATCAACTTGATTTTCCATTAACCGCACCAAGTGCAAACCCATTTGGCTCAATTAGCCCAACAAGTGCAGAACATGTTTTTAATTATTTTGGACAGAAGATCGATGTTATATTAGACGGAGGTGAATGCGAAAAAGGTTTAGAATCTACTATTATTGGATTTGAAAATAATAAACCCATATTACACAGACATGGATCAATTGCCATGGAAGATATAGAGAAAATATCTGGTAAATTAAGCATTAGCACACATAGTGATACATCCCCCATCTCACCAGGAATGCTTTCTCGGCATTACGCGCCTCAGACTGACACTTACTTGACAAATGACGTATCCAAGTTAACGAACCTATTAAAAGGAAAAAAAATTGGGTTATTGCTATTTAAAAATAAAGTTCAAAGTGATGAAATTGTTAGTCAGGAAATACTATCAAAATCCGGAAATTATACCGAAGCCGCTAAAAATTTATACGCTGCAATGCATCGTTTAGACCAAAAAAAACTAGACGTTATTATTGCAGAAAGACTGCCAGATGAAAATTTAGGTAAAACCATTAATGATAAATTAGAAAGAGCAACAAAAAAGCATTAGATGAAAACAATTATACGGAATGCCTGTATGGTGAATGAAGGCAATAGTCAAGTTGCAGATATATTAATTTCAAATGAGCGAATTGAAAAAATTGATACGTCAATTAATTTTACTGGCGAAGGTACAATTAAGGAAATTAATGCTGAAGGTCTTTATTTGTTGCCAGGAATCATTGATGACCAAGTACACTTTCGTGAACCAGGTTTAATACATAAAGGAAATATTTATACAGAATCAAGGGCAGCGGTTGCTGGCGGAATCACCTCTTTTATGGAAATGCCCAATACAATTCCAAATACTTTAACATTAGAGTTGTTAGAAGAAAAATATTTGATTGCTTCAAAAAAATCGATAGCTAATTATTCTTTTTTTATGGGGATCAATCAAACTAATTTAGAAGAAGCTTTAAGAATTAACAATGAAAATGTATGTGGAATAACAGACGATGGCTTATATTTTAATAGTGAAGAAGGTATATTGGCAAATTATCCGGATTTTTTAGAAAAACTTTTCTATCGAACAGATTCTTTAGTTGCATTACATAGTGAAGATGATGGTATTATTAAATATAATACAAACTATTATCGAAAAAAGTATGGAGAAAATATACCCTTTGAATTTCACCCAAATATTAGAAGTGAAGAAGCTTGTCTTATAGCCACAAAACGTGTTTTGGAAATTACTAAAAAGTATAATAATAGATTACATTTATTTCATATTTCAACACTTGCAGAAGCCAATTTATTTGATAATAAAATTTCTGTTCATGAAAAAAGAATAACTGCTGAAGCCTGTGTGCATCACCTTTGGTTTTCAGATAAAGATTATGAAAAATTAGGTGCTAAAATAAAATGGAATCCAGCCATTAAAACACAAGAAGATAAAAACGGCTTATTAGAAGCGCTTTTAGATAATAGAATTGACATAATCGCATCAGACCATGCACCGCATACAATCATAGAAAAAAACCGCCCATATTTAAAATCTTTGTCTGGTGGGCCTTTGGTACAACATGCCTTACCGGCAATGCTTGAATTAGTTCATAAAGGTAAAATTAGTATAGAGAAATTAGTTGAAAAAATGAGCCACCATGTTGCAGAAATATACAGGATTAATATGCGGGGTTATATTCGTGAAGGGTATTATGCCGATTTAGTATTATTAGATTTGAATAGCACTTGGAAGGCAACCCCCCAAAATACACTTTACAAATGCCAGTGGTCCCCTTTTGAAAATCAATGCTTTAAAAGTAAAATTGAAAAAACATTTGTAAATGGAAGCATTGTTTATGAAAATGGAATTATAAATGATAATATACTAGGCAAAAGATTAAAATTTTCAAAAATTAGATAAAATGGCCAATCAATTTTTAATTCTCTCTCATTTTTCATATAAGATTACTTGTTTAAGAAAGCATTTGATACAACCAAATAAATAATAATATACATGAATTTTAATTTACTTATTGATAACCTAACCAACCCAGCATTACTCTTTTTTGTGCTGGGTATAGTTGCAGTTTATTTAAAAAGTGATTTAGAAATACCAGTTAATTCATCAAAATTTATTTCATTGTATCTTTTATTTGCAATTGGGTTTAAAGGTGGTCAAGAATTATCTCACGAGATGTTTACAATGGAAATTGGATGGTCAATGTTATTTGGTGTTGCTATTTCTTCCATTATACCGCTCTACACCTTCTTTATACTTAAAAGAAAATTGAACGTGTTTGATGCTGGTGCTATAGCAGCTGCCTATGGATCGGTAAGTGCAGTTACATTTGTAACAGCAGTTTCATACCTCGAATCTCAACAATTAACTCTTCATGGACACATGGTAGCAATTATGGCTTTGATGGAATCACCGGCAATCATCATTGGATTAATTTTAATCTCGGCATATAATAAGGATGAATCCAATAAAATAAATAAAAGTAGCCTACTAAGCCATTCATTTACCAATGGAAGTGTTTTACTTATCCTTGGTAGTTTAATTATTGGTTATTTGGCCAATGCCAAGCAAGCAGAAGGAATAAAACCATTCACTAACGACCTATTTAAAGGTTTTCTTGCAATCTTTCTTTTAGATATAGGTATTACGAGTGGCAGGAAGCTAAAAGCCTTTTTTTCATTTGGTTGGTTTCCAATCATTTTTGCCATCATCATTCCACTTTTAAACGGTTGTATTATTGCCATTGTAAGTTCCTTTGTTACTCAAGACATCGCCAATCGATTTATGTTCGCAGTATTAGCAGCAAGTGCCTCTTATATAGCAGTTCCAGCCGCTATGAAAATATCAGTTCCTAGGGCAAATCCAGGGCTTTTCTTACCAATGGCCCTTGCCGTCACCTTCCCTATAAATATAACTGTTGGAATGCCAATATATTTTCTAATTGTTCAAAATACTTAAATTATTAAGCTAAAATAAATAAATGATAGTATTACTATCATTTATAATGGTAAATATACTATTTTTGTAATCATAAGACAAAACCCATGAAACTAGAAGTACAAATAAAGATGAACGAGACCCTATATGTAAGGGACCCTGAGCAGTCCGAGTTGGGCAAAAACATCATAAAATACAGTATTCTTTTAATCCAAAAAAAGGGTTTCGAAGTATTCACTTTTAAAAAGCTAGCCGAGGCCATAGGTACAACAGAGGCTAGCATCTACAGATATTTTGAAAATAAGCATAAACTACTAGTTTATCTTATTTCTTGGTACTGGGGATGGTTAGAATTTCAAATAATTTATCAAACAAAGAATGTGCAAGATTCAAAGGCTAAATTAAAACAAGTCATCACATTACTAGCCACTACGGTTCAAGATGACATTATGACAAGCCATGTTGATGAATCATTGTTAAATCAAATTTTAATTTCCGAAGGTTGTAAGTCTTATTTAACCAAACATGTTCAAGAAGATAACAAACAAGAATTCTTTAGTCCCTATAAAGATTTATGTAAAACTGTAGGTGAAATAATATTAGAGTGTAATATACAATACAAATACCCTCAATCTCTTGCATCAACAATTATTGAAGTAGCCCATTTACAAAACTTCTTTTTGCATAATTTACCTGCTTTGACCGATTTTGATCAAACAAAAAAAGAAGATCAAATAATAGAATTCTTAAATAACTTAGTGTTTTCTAGTATTAATAATTAAATGAAAATAATAATACCATGGCAAATAATGACAATAATATATCCATAGGAAAGTCTCTTTATAAATTCTTTGATATAATCAAGTTAGAGAAAAAAGAGGTGACTGGTATATACTTTTATGCCATACTTAGTGGGTTATTACAACTAACACTTCCCTTAGGCATTCAAACAATTATCAACTTCTCTCAAGCTGCTGCAGGTATTGGTAATTTGCCAATATCGATTATCCTTTTGATTTTTATAGTACTGATAGGAATTTTAGTAACTGGTATTTTACAAGTCAATCAAATGAAGATTGTAGAAAAAATTGAACAAAGCATTTTTACTAGATTTTCTTTAGACTATGCACATAAAATACCCAAAATAGAGAGCAGTGAATTAAATAATAATCACTTACCAGAATTGATGAATAGATTTTTTGAGGTAATTAATTTACAAAAAGGATTATCAAAAATTTTATTAGATATTCCATTAGCTATTATTCAAATATTATTTGGACTAATATTGTTGTCCTTTTACAATGCTACTTTCATTTTGCTAGGTCTTTTGCTACTACTATTACTCTTTTTTATATTTAAATACACTACGAATAAAGGATTAATTGCATCTTATAATGAAAGTGAATATAAATATGAAGTGGCAAGTTGGCTAGAAGAAATAGCTAGGTCCTATAAAACATTTAAAATATCTAGTCAAAATAACTTTCATTTAAAAAAAACAGATGATCAAGTTAAAAACTACTTAGTTGCTAAAACAAAACATTTTGAAATTTTAAAATTTCAATTCTGGAGTCTTATAGTATTTAAATTACTTATTTCAGCTATGATGCTAATAATTGGTGCTGTATTGTTGATCCAACAACAATTAAATGTTGGTCAGTTCATTGCAGCAGAAATTGTGATTTTATTAATCTTATCGGCAGTAGAAAAACTCATCCTCAATTTAGAAGTAGCATATACTATCCTAACAGGTGTAGAAAAACTCAATGTAATAAGTGATAAAAAGACAGAAATTAAAGGTGAAATGCCTTTTGTAACCAATGGCAAAGGTATTTCAATAGAGGTTAAGAATTTAAATTTCAATATTGAAGCCAATCGGTCTTTATTAGAAAATTTAAATTTTGATATTCCACCTGGTAGTAAAATATGTATAATGGGAGACGGCGGTTCTGGTAAATCTATTCTTTTGGAACTGATTGGCGGCACCTTGAAAAATTTTGAAGGTATCATTAATGTTAACAATAATCCAATCAATAATATAAACCAAAAAGAATATAGAAATAATATTGGAATTTTCTATAATGAGCAAGATATTTTCGATGGAACAATTTTGGATAATATTTGCATGGGTAATGAAAATATCACTCCAAATGAAATAATGAAACATGCAGAAATTTTAGAGGTCAAAGAATATATCAGTCAATTACCTGAAGGATTGTATACAATATTAAATCCAATGGGTAAAGGATTGAGTACCATTATAGCAAAAAAAATATTATTACTGCGAGCTATTACAAATCATCCAGAACTACTACTGTTAGACGAACCTTTTGAATTAGCTGGTGCAGAATCTAGTATGAAAATATCAAAATACTTGATGGAACTTCAAAATACAACTTGCATGGTGGTGAGTGGCTATATCCCATTTGCTAAAAAAGTAGATATGATCATATTTTTAGAAAAGGGAAAAATTAAACATATAGGTCGCCCAGAAATTATTTTACCGTTAATTATTAGTTAAGAAGCTATGAGAAATACAATTGAAAAAATAAAAGCAGAATCAAATTACAGTCCAAAATCAATTAAATCAATATACAGATACGATAAGACTAGTAAAATTGGCTATTGGCTATTTGGCTTACTCCTATTCATAATGATTATATTGTTTTTACCTTGGACGCAAAATATTTCTAGTAGCGGAAATGTTACAACCCGATATCAGGATCAAAGACCACAACAAATTAATACTGTTATACCTGGCAAGATTGTAAAGTGGTATATTAAAGAGGGTGATATTATTAAAAAAGGAGACACCATTGTCGAATTGGCAGATACAAAAGATGATTATTTAGACCCGAATTTAGTAGAAAGGACAAAAGATCAACTAATTTCTAAAGAGCAGAAATTACTTTTCTATAGTGAAAAAATTGATGCTATTGAAAGTCAGATTAGTGCAATTAAAAATAATCGTGAACTTAAGATCAATTCCTATGAAAATAAGATTGAACAATATAAAAGAAAATTAATAAGTGATAGCTCGGAAGTAGTTGCGGCAGAAGTGGATTACAAGATTGCAATAGAACAATTAAGCAGAGGTAAACAAATGTATAACCAAGGTGTTATTTCTTTGGTAGAATTAGAAAGAAGAACTGCACAAAATAATAAAGCATTGGCAATACTTACGGAGAAACAACAAAAGCTTCTAAATACTAGACAGGAAATTAATATTATAAAAATTGATATTAACTCCATTAGACAGGAGGCCGATGATAAAATGTTTAAATCAAGAAGTGAAATTGCTACCTCTAGGGGTGAAATTGCAGGTACCACTGGGGAACTAGCTAAAAATAAAAATGTCTTAGCCAATTATATCAGCAGGGGAAATCAAAAATGGCTGATTGCTCCACAGGATGGACAAATTATCAAAGCTAAAAAATCAGGTATCAACGAAATAGTAAAAGAAGGAGAAATGATTGTAGAAATGGTCCCTACCAAAATTGACCATGCCATAGAATTGTTTATTGAGCCAATGGATCTTATTCTGATTAATCCAGGTCAAAAAATTAGAATGATCTTTGACGGTTTTCCAGCCATTGTATTTTCTGGCTGGCCTGACAATAGTTATGGCACTTTTGGAGGAAGGGTCTCTATGGTAGAAAACAATAGAAACGAAAATGGTAAATTTAGAATTTTAGTAATACCTGATAGTCAAGAAAAAAATTGGCCAAAAGAATTAAAAACTGGAACTGGTGCAAGAGGTTTTGCTCTTCTAAAAACAGTGCCTATTTGGTATGAATTGTGGCGTCAAATTAATGGATTCCCCCCAGATTATTATAAAACAAAAGCTATTATCAACAATGCTAAATAAAATGCAAATAAAACTTTTAGTTTTCCTCTTTGTATTCTTTTGTTTATTAGGTGATGCTTTTGGACAAAATAAAACCCTCAATATTGATAATACTTTAGATATTGTAAGAAAGTATCACCCAGTTATTAAGCAATCGTTTTTACAAAACGAAATGTCCAAAAATGAATTGTTGGCAACTAAGGGCGTCTTTGATCCTACTATTCAAATGAATACTGAAGAAAAAACATATGATAATAAATTTTATTATAAATTTAATACTACTGAATTAAAAATACCTTTGTGGTATGGCATAGATATTAAGGCCGGAACCGAAAATAATTTGGGTGATAGAATTGATCCAACTTTAACCAAAAATAAATCTGCTTTTGTAGGTGTAAGTCTAGACCCATTTAGAGGTATTTTAATTGACAAAAGAAATTCAATAGTCAAACAAGCAAAAAACTTCGTAGAGCTTACAAAGAATGAACAATTATTAGTAGTAAATGATTTATTGCTAGATGCAACAAGTGCCTATTGGAATTGGGTGAATGCCTATTACTTCAATGATGTATTAACTAGATCGGTTCAGAACAATAAAATAAGATATGAAGTGATCAAAAAATCATTTTTTTCTGGAGACAGAGCACCCATTGATACTACTGAAGCACTCACTCAATTGCAAACTTTTGAAATCATGCAAAATCAGGCTGCTGTTGATTTGCAAAAAGCACGATTAGAATTAAGTAACTATTTCTGGACAGACAATGGCATACCTTATGAATTACAAGAGGACATTGTGCCAATAAGCAATTTTGAGATTAACAAAATAAATATTATAGAACTTGGTAGATTAGAAGAGTTAGTAGATAAAGCTATTCAAGAGCATCCAAAAATTAAAATGACCGATAATAAGTCAGCAATTCTGGATATTGAAAAAAGAATAAAAACCATTGAGCTTTTCCCCACACTTAAATTAAATTACAACGCACTAGAAAATACTTTAAGTACTATTTCAAGTAACTTAAACGCTTCAAATAATGCCAAATATGGAGTCTCTTTAACCATGCCCCTATTCCAAAGACAGGCAAGAGGTGAACTTGCTAAAACTAAAAATAAAATGGATGATTTAAATTGGAATAGAAAATATATTACCCTAGAAATTGAAAATAAAGTAAGAGGTAGTTTTGCAGAGTTTCTTGCATTAAAACAACAAATTAAAACAAATGAAGCTATCTTAAACGCTAATAAATTATTATTTGATACTGAAAACATCAAGTTTCAAATGGGCGAAAGCAGCTTATTCCTAATCAATAACCGGGAGTTGAAATTGATTGAAACTGAACAAAAGCACCTAACATTAAAATCTAAATTCTATTTAAGTATTTACAAGAATTTATGGGCAATGGGATCCCTTAATTAATTTACCTTGCTCACTTATTTAATGCAGCCAAGATGTGACTTAATATTAAGATTTTTTATAGCGGATTCTTTTTTTGAAGTAGGATTCTCTAGAGTATGAAGTGGTTCAAGAGAATTAAGGCGTTGATTTGTAGCACGTTATATTAAATAAAAATGAAAATCAACCTATTTTACCCAATTTGAATTCATTTGTAGGCTTATTTACTTAAGAAATATATTTATTGACTCCTATAATGAAATTTTAGGCGATTTAAATATTTAAAAATGATTATTTTTAAACACTGGCAATGAGAATAACAGAGCCAATATTAATCAATTGAAAGTACACATGAATAATAAAACAAATATTGTAAAATTACTTAATGATTCAGTAGATCAATTTAATGAGTTGATATTACATTTAAACAAAGATCAATTTGAAAAAAATATTAATAACAAATGGTCGGCAGGCCAAGATTTAGTTCATTTAATTAAAGTATTACGTATCGTAAATATTGGATTTGCATTACCTAAACCTATATTACGTGTTTTATATGGTATAAATAAAAATGAAAAGCGAACCTTTCAGCAACTTCAAACTTTATATAAAACCGCTTTAGCTAATGGGGCAAAATCACCTTCTTTATATATTCCCAAACCTGTTTTATTTAAAGAGAAAAGCTATTTGATTCAAAAGCATCAATCTTTGAATCAAAGTCTAATGAATAAATTGAATATACATACCGATATAGAGTTAGATAGCTTTAGTTTACCCCATCCAATTTTAGGAAAAGTAACTTTAGGGGAACTAGCCACTTTCACCTCCTTCCATACAGTTCATCACTTTGAATTATTGAAATCAAAATTGGATTACTCCTTTAATTAATCTACCTAGGGAAATTTCTAAAATTTAATGAGATAGAAAATCTAAATTTTGGTAAATCAACAAAGTAAAAAGGCTGAAATAATATATTATGGAACAAAAAACAACCCTTTCAAGAAACATTACTGTAGCCGGTTTAGTAGCTACAGGTATCTCCTCCATGATTGGTGCTTCTATTTATATTGTTCCCTTTATGTTACAAAAAAATATACCTGGCATTGGCCCTTATTTACTGCCTGCATTTTTTGTAGCCTCTATTCCCGCATTGTTTGCTGCAATCACTTATGCCATTTTAGCCAGTGCTATGCCTAGGGCTGGAGGAAGTTATGTATATGCCAGCAGGTCTATTCATCCTTACTGGGGTTTTGTAGCCAGCTTCGCACAATGGTTTGGCTTATCTATTGTCATAGGGGTGGTGTCATATATGGTCGTACCCTTTTTTAGAGATGTATGTGCTGCCATGAATTGGACAAATTTTGTTCATTTTTTTGAAAATAGCAATACAAAATTATTCTTATCCTTAGGTTTGTTATGGTTGTTTATTGGCATCAATATTTTTGGTATCAAAACTTATCAATTGACCATCATTGGCTTGGTGATCATTACTTTTATTTTGGCCAGTATTGTAATATTCGCTGGATTTATTTATAGCGAAAAGGATTTTATACAGGGTGTATTGAATAAAGATGGAATAGTTATTACCCATCTGCAAGGGAAGTTTAATTGGCAACAATTTATTTCTGCAAGTGGCATTTTATTTGCAAGCTTTATTGGATTTGATTCCATTGCCCAGGCTGGTGGAGAAGCCAAAAATCCAAGCAAATCATTGCCCAGAGCCATTATCATCACCATCATTAGCGTAAGTTTATTTTATTTACTTTTTACTTTCAGTGTTTATAAAATTGCACCTTGGAATTTTGTACAAGATTTAGCCAATAAAAAAGACATATCGGCCACCACCTTATTGAATTATGTCTTGCCCCCCTTTTGGTCGGTATTGATAATGCTGGGTGCTTGCATTGCATTATTAAAAGATTTACCTTCTATGATATTGTCAGTATCTAGACTACTATTTGCCTGGTCTAAAGACAAATTGTTCCCACACTTTTTAACCAATATACACCCTCACTATAAAACACCGCATTGGGCTATTTTCTTTAGCGGCATCGTATCCAGCTTAGGCATACTAGGGAGTCATTTTGCAAGTGATATTTTTTTAGGCATCGACATTATGGTCATTGCCATGCTGGTCAATTTTATTTTGATTTGCATCGCTGTTTTATTGATCCATCAAAACAATCCTGAACTAGGTAAGCAAATAACCGTTGTTAAAAACAAGCTGGTGCAAAAAATAATTGCTTTTTTGGGTTTAATTAGCCTTAGTGCTTTACTTATCATTAATGTAGTGAATGATATTAGTGATTCCAAAACTGCTTGGTATTTTCATGCCACTTATGTATTTGCAGCAGT
>CANHOY010000029.1 GCA_947462495.1 Bacteroidota bacterium | reverse complement strand
TTTATTGCCCCCAATATTTAGGCTTTCCTGATGCTGCTCAATAGCCAATTGCAATTCGGGTATCCCTATTTTTTCAGTGGCAATCGTACTTATAACTTGCGGAGCAGTAGCAGTAGCACTTGCATTGTCTAGAATCATTTGTTTTAAGTGGTTCACAAAAGTTTGGGCATTGGGGCGATCACTTTTATTCACTACAAATACATTCGCAATTTCCATCAAACCCGATTTCATCATTTGCACTTCATCACCGGCTTCAGGAACTAACACCACCACTGTTGTATCTGCCAAGGAGGCTATTTCAACCTCTGATTGTCCAACCCCCACTGTTTCTAAGATGATATAATCAAAGCCAACAGATTGCATTAAAGTGGTCAAGGAAAGCATAGCACTGTTGACACCGCCAAGATGACCCCTTGCAGCAAGCGATCTAATATATACTTGAGGATGCAAATACCAATCTTTCATACGAATGCGATCTCCTAAAATAGCTCCATGGTGAAAGGGAGAGGAAGGATCGACAGACAATACAGCGACTTTTTTGGCTTCATTGACCCAACTTGTGATTAGTGCATTGATTAAAGTGCTTTTGCCCGCACCAGGTGGGCCCGTAATCCCTATAATAGGTATACTATTAGGAAGTAATTCTTGTAAGAAGGAAGTAGTCCCTTCTCCATTATTTTCTATCCATGAAATGGCTTTGGCCAAAGTCAAAAAATCGCCTTTGGTTACCCCTTGTTTAATATCGGATATAGAATGCATTTTTATTTTCTGATAATTTTATAATTTTTAAAATCAAAAGGTCGAATGCCGGTTAATTTTTCAAAATAATACAAACATTTATTCTTAAAGGAAAACTTTTTCTGAGTAAGGTCTAAATTGACTGCCCAATTTTTTCTTTCAATTCTATCCAGCATCACATGCGGATGCGTCCCTGTAAATTTTTCTAAAGAATCGAACCCACTAAAATCATAATAATCAGGACTCGCATTTATTTTCTGCATTTGTGCATCATCATGCCAATACACACTGCTCTGTTTTTGTTTTTTGCGCATTTGCTCTGGACTTTTTACCCATCCATAGTGATAAATGCTTGCATCTACTTTAGCCACTGGTAATTTAGTCTTCCCCATCCTAAATCCTTGTGCATCTCTGTAGGCAGAAATGGATTTATTATTTCGAATGATTCTAATTTCATGACCATACCACTTTCTACTATCTCCCACATAATCATAGGTGCCGTAAAAATGTTTATACTTAAATAATAGTCCTTGCACTTCCCTGTCAAAGGCATAATTTTCACAAGCATTTCGAATAGCAGGATGGTACTTTTCATGAACAACTTCATCGCCTTGTATATAAAAAGCCCAAGTATATTTTTCATCTATGAGCTGAAACGCTTTATTTGTTTCATCTGCTAAAACAGCCCCACCTTTTCTTAAACTTTTATTCCAAACCGAATGATGAATTTTAATTTTTGGGTCTCCTATCGATTCTATTAACGCAATGGTTTCATCCGTTGAATCTCCAATTAAAACAATCATTTCATCTACTACAGGCAATACAGATTTGATGGCTTCCACAATTGGAAAGTCATTTATCACCGCATTTTTAATAATAGTGAAGCCTGCAATTTTCATCCCCTGTAATTTTATACTTCAAATAACCGAAAACTTTTGCAACTTGCCTATTGTTTTAATCAAACTTTGCTACAAAGAGATTATTTTTGGCCTACAAGCAAGTATATGACTAAGGCCATTTGTTTTGATTTTGGAAACACCCGACTAAAGGCAGCTTTTTTTGTAAAAAAAGAGCTGGTCGAAGTACGTACTTTGGTGGATGGATCCATTCAAGAAATTGAACATTTGTTAAGTGAATTCCAACCTGAAAAAACAATACTTTCATCCGTCATTCTTCATGATAAAGCCATCGAGTCGGTTTTAGCGAAGCATTCAAAATTTCATTTATTAGGCCCAGCTACTCAACTCAATTTTACCACCCCAGTGGGCAAGCCAGAAACCATCGGTGCAGATAGGCTAGCCATGGTAGCCGCTGCTGTTGACCAATTTCCCAATCAACACAACCTTATCCTGTCTTTGGGTACTTGCATTACTTATAATTTTGTAAATAATGAGGCCGCTTTTTTAGGTGGTAGTATTTCTCCAGGTATGCAAATGCGCTTTAAGGCTATGCACGAACAAACCGCCTTATTGCCCTTAATTGCCCCTTCTAACGACTTTACATTGATTGGTTATGATACCAAAACCAACCTTTTAAGCGGGGTCATTTTAGGCATGGCAGCCGAAATAGATGGTATAATTGGTGCCTATGAGGAGAAATATGCCAAATTTAACGTGCTATTAACCGGGGGAGACATTTGTTATTTTGTACCTCACTTAAAAAAGAGGATATTTGCCGACCAAAATTTAATATTTAAAGGACTCTATGCTATTTGCGAAAAAAATAATTAGGTTAATCCCTTTCTTAGGTTTAGTTTGTTTTTTAACCCCAACCAAGGCCCAAATCAATTCCCCATTTTCTAGATACGGATTGGGCAATGAAATTTTAAATAATCAGAATATAAATAGCCAAGCAATGGGTGGTTTTTCAGCCGCTTATTCGCCCAGTATGAATAGCAGTTTTGGCCAAAGTATCAATTTCAACAACCCGGCTACCTACGGTAATATATTCATGACCACCTTTGATTTAGGTATTAGTTTAACCAACACTAATTTAAAAAGTGCTAAACCAGTAGCAAGCTTCTCCTCTAATTATCTTGTTCCAAACTATCTTGCAATAGGCATACCCATTAGTAAGGCTAAAAAAATAGGTATGGCTTTTGGCTTAAGGCCACTTACACAAATAAATTTCTCTTTAGATACATTAGTAAAAATAAATACAGGGGATACCGTTGCCAATAACTTCTTAGGGCAAGGCGGTCTCAATCAGGTTTTCTTTGGCTTTGGAAAATCATGGAAGCATCTAAGACTTGGATTTAATACAGGATATAATTTTGGAAGGAAAAAAATTCAAAATATTAAATCATTCCAATACAACCCAGACTCCACTTATTTTTACCAATCTATATCCAACACCAATACTTTATTTGGAGGCGTATTTTTAAATCTTGGCCTACAAGGCGAATTCCCAATACATATCGTAAAGCGACCAAAGCTTAATGAGAGAACTGAATATACAGTCAGTGTTGGTGCTACTGCAACAATGGATCAAACCTTGACTGGTCAACAAGATAAACTTCGCAGCACAGGAAGTTATTCAAGTACTGCCGAATCCAATTTAGATACCGTAGAGTTTAGTTTAAATAATCCAGGAAAAATTTTAATTCCTGCGCTTTATACAGCTGGTTTTGCTTTGCATAAAAAAGAAATAAGCAATAGAGGCACCTATGACCAATGGGTAGTTGGAGTAGAATATTCAAGCAGAAGATGGAAAGACAAATATCTTTTTTATGGACAACCCGATAATTTATCTAACTCATGGATGATTAGAGTGGCTGCTCAATTTTGCCCCAATGCTTTTGATTTTCAGAACTATTGGTCTACTGTAATATACCGACTTGGTTTTTACACCGGCAAAGACTATATCGATATAGATAATAACGGGCTTAAAGTGTCTGCATTTACCTCTGGATTGTCTTTGCCTATTAGAAAATATCGTTCCTACGATAATCAATTTAGTTTGTTAAATTTAGCTTTGCAAATAGGACAAAGAGGATCCAGTGTGAATAATTATAAGGAGGGCTTTGTTCAATTTTCAGTGGGCTACAGCTTAAGCGACATTTGGTTTAATAAACGCAAATATGATTAATATTCAATATTATAAAACAATAAGATTAGCAGTTGCTTGTATGAGTAGCTGCTTTTTTATGTTGTCCTGTGAAAATAATGTAAATGATGTAAAAGCATTAGGTGCTAAAGAAGACGGCATCGATATTGGAAAAGATGTGGCTATTTACATCAGCACAGATGGAAAAATAAGCGCTAAGCTCACTGCTCCATTAATGAAAAAATATTTACAAGACAAAGGTCGAATGATAGAATTTCCCAACACCATTAAAGCAGATTTTTACAAAGACAACTTGAATGTGGAAAGTAAATTAACTGCTCTTTACGCGCACTATATCGAGAATGAAAACAAAGTCTTTTTAAGAGATAATGTGGTTGTGTACAATGTGCTAGGCGATACCTTATGGAGTAAAGAAATGTATTGGGATCAGAACACGAGTAAATTTAGTACTGACAAAGATGTAATAGTAAAGCAACACAATCCTATTGCTAAAATTTATGGTAAAGGGTTGGAGGCCAATCAAGATTTAACAGATATTCATATTTTTAAACCGCAGTCAAATAGTTATGCCATCATTTCAGACACCAGCGGTTTTAATCCTAAAAAATAATTACAATGGAATATAGAAAAATGGGAAAAACCGGCTTACAACTTAGTACTTTAAGTTTTGGTAGTTGGGTTACTTTCCATAAACAGATTAATGATAGTATTGCAGATGAATTAATGGGCATTGCCTATGATGCTGGCGTTAATTTTTTTGACAATGCCGAAGTGTACGCATTAGGAGAAAGTGAAAAAATGATGGGCCGCGTATTAAGTAAAAAAAACTGGGATAGAACCTCTATCGTACTTTCTTCTAAAGCTTATTTTGGATGGAGAGGCAAAGAAAATAAACCCAATCAAACTGGATTAAGTAGAAAGCATTTAACAGAAGCCTGTCACGAAGCATTGAAAAGGTTACAAACCGATTACCTTGATTTATATTATTGTCATCGCCCCGATAAAACCACCCCTATCGAAGAAGTAGTTCAAACCATGAACACCCTCATTCAACAAGGCAAAATTTTATATTGGGGAACCAGTGAATGGAGTGGTGTTGAAATTATGGAGGCCCACCGAGTAGCTGCAGCCCTGCATTTAATTGGCCCCTCTGTGGAGCAGCCCCAGTACAATTTGTTTGAACGCGTAAAAATGGAAAATGAGTATGTAGAGATTTTCAAAAACGTAGGAATGGGCACTACTATTTGGAGTCCCTTGGCGGCTGGTTTATTAACCGGCAAATACAATGATGGGATACCTGAAGGATCCAGGTTTCATATAGAAGGATTTGAATGGCTAAGAGATCGATGGTTGATGCAGGATAAAGTAAAAAGAGTGCAGCAATTAGGGGCTATTGCAAAAGCTTTAAAAGTAAGTACTGCTTCCTTAAGCATTGCCTGGTGTATTAAAAATAAAAATGTCACTACCGCTATTTTAGGGGCTACCAGTAAAGCACAATTGGTGGATAATCTAACTGCTTTAGATACAGCCGCATTACTTACACCAGAAATTATGGAACAAATAGAAGGGATTATCGAAACAAAACCTAAATTGCCCGAGTGGTAATGGCTAGCATTGAATTAAATAAACTCTATTTATGATTTTCGCAATAGTGGCATCACTTATTTTAATTGGCTTTTTTTCTGGCTATGAAATTGGTTTCGTGAGTGCCAATAGATTAAGTTTAGAACTTAAAAAAAAGCAAGGAAATAGAGCAGGAAAAATCATTGCAAAATTTTTGCAAGCACCTACTCAATTTATTGGCACCTGTTTAATTGGATTAAATATTTCATTAGTTGTATTTGGTATTTTATTTGAACAACTTTTAGATCAACTCCTTTGGGAAAAGTTACACCTAGGCTCTTATTCTATTCTTTTGGGCAACACGGTTTTTTCTACCCTGGTCATATTGTTAATTGGAGAACTAGTACCCAAAGCCATTTTCAAGGCTAGGGCCGTATCTATGATTTCTACTTTTGCTCCTGTTGCACATTTTTTTCATTTATTATTTAGGCCCATTACGGTCTTATTGGTGAATTTGGCTCAATGGGTTTTGCGCAATGTATTTAAAGTACAAATAAGTAATAAAAAGGAGGCTTTTACTAAAGTAGATTTAGCCCATTTTGTACAACAAACAAAGCAACAACAAGAACAACAGGATTTAAATACAGATTTATTTGAAAATGCTTTAAGCCTACCCGATATAAAAATTAGAGAATGTTTAGTGCCTAGAACCGAAATTATTGGTATCGAACTGCAAACTAGCATTGAAGAGCTAACCGCTTTTTTTGTGGAAACAAAATTAAGTAAGCTCATCGTATACGAAGAAACTTTAGATACGATTGTTGGTTATGTCCATCAATTAGATTTGTTTAAAAAGCCAACGAATATCGCTGCTATTTTACATTCCATTCCGCTTGTGACAGAGAGTATGAATGCGGCTGATTTAATTAATTTATTTTCAAAAAAGAGAAAAAGTATTGCATGGGTGGTAGATGAATTTGGCGGCACTGCTGGAATTGTGACCATGGAAGATGTGTTAGAGGAAATTTTTGGAGAAATTGAAGATGAATACGATGAACAGGAATTTCTTGAAAAAAAGATAAATGAAACCGAGTACTTATTTAGTGGGCGT
Organism: Bacteroidota bacterium; assembly: GCA_947462495.1. Lineage (GTDB taxonomy): Bacteria > Bacteroidota > Bacteroidia > Chitinophagales > Chitinophagaceae > Sediminibacterium. The sequence continues at coordinate 6,980 of CANHOY010000029.1, read as the reverse complement.
TTAGAATTAGACTACCTATATGAAAAATATGGTATAGACTTTTCAGCAGATTCTGCTGAAACATTGAGCGGTTATTTAATACACAAATATGAGGCTATCCCAAAGTTGAGGACTATTATCCATTTGACGCATTTTGATGCTGAAATATTGGCTGTAAGTGCTACCCGTATTGAAAAGGTTAAAATAACTACTCGCTAATATTTTCTAGGTTTGACCTACTATTTTCCCTTATAAACCTTAACTTTAGCCCTCATTGAAAACAATTCATGGCACTATTTGACCGATTTAAAAAAAGCGATGATTCAGAGATGTCTTTCATCGATCATCTTGAAGTATTAAGAGGCACCATTGTACGTTCTTTATCTTCTGTATTAATTACTTCCATAGTTATATTCATTTATAGAGATTGGATTATGGACAACGTTATTACAGGTCCATTGAATTCCGATTTTATTACTTATAAAGCTTTTTGTAATTTAAGTCATTGGTTACACTTAGGTGATTCACTGTGCATGCCGCCTGTAAAAGTATCCTTACAAAGCACCACTTTCGGAGGTCAATTTTTAAGTAGTATTAGTATGGCATTTGTAGGAGGCTTGATTATTGCCTTCCCTTATATTTTTTATCAAATATGGTCATTTATAAAACCCGCTTTAAAAGAAAAAGAAGTAAAAAATACAAGATTCATGATTTTTTGGGTGTCTCTCTTTTTCTTCATGGGTTCCGCTTTTGGATTTTTTGTACTAGGACCATTTACATTTAATTTCTTAGCGGGCTTTCAATTAGGCTCAAAGGGTGCCATTACCACCATTCCTACTTTTGCCGATTACCTTGATAACTTAACTAATTTAATACTAGGATGTGGTATAGCCTTTGAATTGCCAGTAATTGTATTTCTATTAACCAAAATTGGATTAATTACCCCTAAATTTTTAAGCACTACCCGAAAATACGCTGCAGTAATTATTTTGTTTGTGGCCGCTTTTATCACGCCAAGTCCAGACTGGTATAGCCAAACGATTGTGTTTATTCCTTTGTATACTTTATTTGAGTTTAGCATTTTTGTTTCAAGATGGGCACATAAGTCTGTCAAGAAATCGGAAGAAGAATGGGATTAAAATGAAACGCTTAACGTAAAGCATTAAAAAATATTTCTTTTTATTAAAGTAAAATAAAAGTTATGTCATATGTTTTTGATAATACCAAGCCCATCGCTTTAGGCGCAGACCATGCAGGTATTGATTATAAAAATGCCATCAAAACATGGCTAGAGTCAAAAGGCCACACCGTAAAAGATTTTGGCACTAATACTACCGACTCTGTCGACTATCCCGATTTTGCTCATCCTACCGCTAGTAGTGTTGAAAACAATGAAAGCGCCTTTGGCATTTTATTTTGCGGTAGCGCTAACGGAGTTGCTATTACGGCAAATAAACATGCTGGAATTAGAGCTGGCTTATGTTGGCAAGTTGAAGTAGCCGAACTAGTTCGATTGCACAACAATGCCAATGTGATTTGTATACCCGCAAGATTTGTGACCTTGGACTTGGCCAAAGAAATGATTGAAAAATTTATGACCACTTCATTTGAAGGAGGTAGACATCAAAATAGAGTCAATAAAATTACTTGTTAACCGCCAACAATCTATTCAACAATAAAATTATTTTATAAATTAAATTAATAGCTATGCGTAAATTATTATTTTTAAACTTTTTACTTATTTGTGCAATCACTCATGCACAAAAAATCGATATATCAACTGCGTCAAAATTTATTACAGCTGATGGCTTAAAGGAACACTTGAGTGTTATTGCAAGTGCAGAAATGCAAGGAAGAGAAGCTGGAACTGAAGGAGAAAGAAAAGCAGCAGCTTATTTAATAAGTCAATACAAAAAATTTAATTTAAAGCCTGGATTTAATGGGAATTATAAATTGCCTTTTACCTTGTATCAAGATGTAGCAGCTACATCTGAATTGAAGATAAATGGCGAGCCTGCTACATTGGATGAGGATTATTGGACCAACGCCTCTTACTTACCAACCAATGCATTAAAAACGAATGCAATTATTTATGTAGGCTCAGAATTCAATGAAAAAACTAAATTGGATGTTAAAGGAAAGATACTAGTCGCCACCGAAAATGAAGAAAATAGTTTAAGAAAAGTGGCTGCTGCTCAAAAATTAGGTGCCGCTGCTATGATTATTGTTTCTAAAACTAATACCAATGCTCCCAGTGCCAATACTGGAAGACCAAGATTGGCTCAAAAGCCAACCGGATTTTCTTATTTTAAAGTAACAAAAAGTTTTGGTAGTAAATTAGTAGGTGGGAGTAAAGCCTATTCAGATCAAGAATGGTCTGAAATACCTAAAGGCATTTATACCACGAATATTGAATGGAAGGTTGAACAACATGCAAAAGAAATGCCAAGTGCGAATGTAATTGCGTATTTACCCGCTAAAGAAAAAACTGACGAATACCTTTTCATTACCAGTCATTATGATCACGAAGGCATAAAAAATGGCGTCATTTATTATGGTGCAGATGATGATGGCTCTGGAACAGCAAGCGTAGTAGCCATTGCTGGGGCTTTTGCCAATGCAGCGAAGCAAGGATTTGTACCAAAACGAAATATCGTATTTATGAATGTTTCTGGAGAAGAAAAAGGATTATTGGGTTCTAAGTATTATTCAGAACATCCTGTATTTCCATTAGAGAAAACCACAGCCGATTTAAATATTGATATGGTGGGTCGAATTGACCCTACTTATAATGGAGACTCTAACAACTATGTATACATTATCGGTGAAGAAAAAATTAGTAGCGACTTACAAAAAATAACCAATAGTATTAACAATGAAGCAGGTCATTTAGAAATAGATAGAAGATTCAATGATCCAAATGATCCAAATCGTTTTTACTACCGTAGCGACCATTATAACTTTGCCAACAAAGGGGTTCCAGTTCTTTTTTATTTTAATGGCACCCATAGAGACTACCATCAACCATCAGACACGATTGAAAAAATTAACTTTGATTTAATGGAAAAAAGAGTACGCTTTATTTTTAAAACTGCTTGGGAAATTGCTATGAAAGATGAAATGCTTAAAAGAGATATGCCTTTAGATATGCCAGGTCGTTAAAACTTTAAGGCCCTTAAACTCTACTGTCCTAATATATAAGCAAAAATCAAAGGCACCACAATAGTGGCATCGCTTTCTACAATAAATTTAGGGGTATGAATGTCTAATTTACCCCAAGTAATTTTTTCATTGGGCACGGCTCCTGAATAAGACCCATAAGAAGTAGTACTATCACTCACTTGGCAAAAATAACTCCAAAAAGGAACGTCATGCCATTCTAAGTCTTGGTACATCATAGGTACTACACAAATAGGAAAATCGCCTGCTATACCACCACCTACTTGAAAAAATCCTACACCCTTTCCGCCACTATTAGCGCGATACCATTCAGTTAATTCTACCATATATTCAATGCCATTTTTAACGGTAGATGCCTTAAGTTCTTTTTTGATGACATAACTAGCAAAAATATTTCCAGTGGTACTATCTTCCCAACCTGGTACCACTATTGGAATGTTCTTTTTAGCCGCGGCTACTATCCAGCTGTCTTTAGGATCTATCTCATAATATTGTTCCAACTCACCACTCAATACTACTTGGTATAAAAATTCATGTGGAAAATAACGCTCCCCTTTTTCTTCCGCTTGCTTCCAATATTTCACAATGTGTTTTTGTAATCTTCTAAAGGCTTCCTCTTCGGGAATACAAGTATCTGTTACACGATTGTAGTGATTCTCCAATAAATCCCACTCATCCTGTGGAGTTAAATCACGATAATTAGGTACTCTTTTATAATGACTATGCGCAACTAAATTCATTACATCTTCTTCTAAGTTGGCTCCAGTACAACTAATAATAGCAATTTTATCTTGACGAATCATTTCTGCCAAGCTAATGCCTAATTCGGCGGTACTCATAGCACCTGCTAAACTCACTAGCATTTTTCCTCCTTCTAAAAGGTGGGTTTCATAGCCTTTAGCAGCATCTACCAAAGCTGCTGCATTAAAATGTCTATAATGATGTTCTACAAACTTAGAAATAGGGCCTTTGCTCATTTTTTTTCGATTTGAAGCAAAAGTAAATTTTTTTGTGGACATAGCATATTATTGATGAATCTGAATAATAACTAACTTTACTTAGAAAATCAAACACAATGGAAAAACAGAATGTATCCCTTTATACTGTTATATTAATATTAGGTATCCCTTTTATTTATGCCACCTATCTATATCCTGAACTACCAGAAACCATTCCTATTCACTTTAATATCAAGGGAGAAGCGGATGGCTGGGGCGGTCGTGACAGCATATTTTTAGGGCCTAGCATTATGGCTATTGCAGGCCTTTTCACCTATTTCCTTTTAGCCAATATAAAAAAAATTGACCCTAAGAAAAGTAAACAAATGGACTCAACCTTTTACCAAAACATGGGCGTCATAACCAATTTATTTTTGACTGCTATTTGTATGGTGATATTATATATTACAGCGCATCCAGGATTCCCCATTGAGAAAATTTTATTCCCTTTACTGGGGCTTTCTTTTGCAGCCCTTGGCTGGTACTTTCCAAAGTTTAGTCAGAATTATTTTGCCGGGTTTAAGCTTCCATGGACCCTTGAAAATGAAAACAATTGGAACGAGACCCATAAAGTGGCTGGAAAAATATGGCTGTTTTGTGGTAGCCTACAAATAATAGCTGGTATAGTATTGTCTGCCATTCCTTCCTTTATTATCTTCTTTGCCAATATGATTATTATGATTTTAGTGCCCACTATTTTTTCCTATAGAATGTTTAAAAATGGAAATAAAGTTTCCTAAAACACAAAATATTGCTACTAAAATAAATACTACTATAAAATTATCCTCTTCAAAACTCCACTTAAAATATACAAATGAAATTAGCTACTAAATATATTCACGCAGGCGCCCATCCCGATCCAAGTACAGGAGCCATCATGACCCCTATCTATCAAACTTCCACTTATGTTCAGTCTGCGCCAGGCGTACACAAAGGATATGAATATGCAAGGAGTCAAAACCCTACCCGATTTGCTTTGGAAGAAGCTTTTGCGGTGATTGAAAATGGAAAATTTGGATTGGCTTTTGCAAGTGGGGTTGCCGCCACAGATGCAGTGATGAGATTACTCGTGCCTGGTGACGAAGTGGTGGCTGCTCATGATATGTATGGAGGCACATTTAGGTTGTTTTCAAAAGTGTATGAAAAAATGGGTATCAAATTTAATTATGTTGATACTTCAGATGCGAATAATGTTGCTAAGGCCATGACGCCAGCCACTAAATTAATTTGGTTAGAAACTCCTACCAATCCATTAATGAACATCAGTGATATTGCAGCAGTTGCCGCAATTGGTCACCAACAAAAATGTATAGTTTGTGTTGATAATACTTTTGCTTCTCCGTATTTACAAAACCCATTGGATTTTGGTGCAACCATTGTAATGCATTCTGCCACTAAATACCTAGGTGGGCATAGTGATGTCATTCAAGGATGTTTAGTCATGAATGATCAAACCTTAAGAGATCAATTGTATTTTATTCAAAAAAGTACTGGCGCTGTTCCAGGTCCACAGGATTGTTTTTTAGTATTAAGAGGCATAAAGACATTACATGTTCGTATGCAAAGACATTGCGAAAATGGCATTAAAGTAGCCGCCTACTTACGTCAACATCCAAAAGTGGGTAAAGTATATTGGTGTGGTTTTGAAGACCATCCTAATCATGAAGTCGTAAAAAAACAAATGCGAGGCTTTGGCGGTATGATGAGTTTTACTTTAAAAACAGATACGGTAGCAGAAGCCACAAAAGTACTCTCAAGTACAAAGCTATTTTCATTGGCTGAAAGTTTGGGAGGCGTTGAATCTTTAATCAATCATCCTGCTAGCATGACGCATGCTTCCATCCCTCGTGAACAAAGAATTGCCAATGGTTTATCAGATGGACTCATTCGATTAAGTGTAGGCATTGAAGATGCAGATGATTTAATAGCTGATTTAGCACAAGCTATTGGGTAATGAATGTAGACATTCAAAAGATGTTGGATCAAAAAGTAAAACAGTACAATAGAATTGAATTTATTGACAAGGATCCCATTTGTATACCACATTTATTTTCAAAACAACAAGACATCGAGATTGCTGGATTCTTTGCAGCTATTTTTGCTTGGGGCAATAGAACCACCATCATCAATAAGAGTAAGGAGCTATTACAAAGGATGGACAACGCCCCTTTTGAATTTTGCATGCAACATCAAGAAAAAGATCTGAATAAATTATTGGGATTTGTACATCGAACATTTAACGATACCGACTTATTGTATTGTATTGAATTTTTTAAATATCATTATGGAAAGCATGAAAGTTTAGAAACTGCTTTTTTTGTAGATGTACTTCACAACATTGATCAAAAAAATAAACAAAAAAATAAATTAGCTGCTGTTGAGAAAGCACTCACGCATTTTCAGGCATATTTTTTTTCATTAGAAGAGGCGCCCGTTCGAACCAAAAAACATATTTCAAGTCCTTTATCAGGGTCTACATGCAAAAGGCTTAATATGTTTTTGCGTTGGATGATTCGAAAGGATAAGCAAGGGGTAGATTTTGGCATTTGGAAAAAAATCACACCCGCCAGTTTAATCATTCCTATAGATGTTCATGTAGCTAGAGTTTCCAGGGCATTAGGTATTATAGAGCGAAAACAAACTGATTGGCAAACGGCTATTGAACTAACCAATTATTGCCGAACTTTGGACCCAAAGGACCCAGTTAAATACGACTTCGCCCTTTTTAGTTTAGGCGTAATTGAAAAATTTAATTAAGAACATGGACATTAATATATTAGCGCTAGAAAAATTAAGCACCCCCGATTTAGAGACCCTGATGAA
>CANHOY010000028.1 GCA_947462495.1 Bacteroidota bacterium | reverse complement strand
TATTACCGTTATTGCATTAGCTGGAATTGTTTGTGATCAAAGTATTCGTATTGCAGGAGATGAATTTACAGCAGACATCATGGAAGCATTAAGACGATATCATAGTTTATTAATTGGAGAACGTACGGCAGAACAAATTAAAATTCATGTGGGTGCTGCTTTAAAAGATTTAGACAATCCTCCAGATGATATGCCAGTAAACGGTCGTGACTTAGTAACTGGTATCCCAAAACAAATTATGGTTACTTACCAAGAAGTAGCAGAAGCCTTAGATAAAAGCATATTTAAAATTGAAGAAGCTATTTTAAAAGCTTTAGAAACTACTCCACCAGAGCTAGCGGCAGATATCTATCGCAGAGGTTTGTATTTAACAGGCGGCGGTGCTTTATTACGCGGTTTAGATAAAAGATTGAGCCAAAAAATTAAATTGCCTGTTCACATTGCAGAGGATCCACTTAAAAGTGTAGTGCGCGGAACTGGTATTGCTTTAAAGAATTACCAGCGTTTCCCTTTTATCATGAGATAAAAGAGTATTAAATCAACTTGTTTAAAGGAGGAGCATTGAAGAATATCATTGGGTTTATAAGACAAAATTTTACTTTCCTAAGTTTTTTGATACTTCAAATTGTATCACTGGTGATGTTATCCTCTTACAACAAAACTTACGAAACTTTTTTTGGTGGATGGAGCAACCAAGTCACAGGCAATATCAATAAAAATTACAACGCTTGGTCTTATTTTTTTAATTTAAAAAATACCAATGCACAATTGATTGCAGAAAATACTGCACTCAGAAATCAATTGGGCCAAAATTTTGTAGCAATTGATAGTAGCAAAAAATTAGGCACACTCGTATTAAGAAAAGATAGCCTTGAGAAAATAAGAAAGTTTTTTTACTACCCTGCTAAAGTAGTAGGCAATACTTTTACGCTGCAAAAAAATTATATAACCATTGAAAGAGGGAGTTTACAAGGCGTTAAAAAGGACATGGCGGCCATTAGCCCAGAAGGAAGTATTGTTGGTGTGGTGGTGGAAGTAAATGATAACTACAGTAAAATAATGAGTTTACTGCATCGCAATAGTAAAGTAAGTGCCATGCTAAAAAGAGACAAAATAGCAGGGAGTATTGAATGGGATGGAGAGGACCCTAGTGTATTGGTTTTAAAAAATATCTCAAAAAGCGCTGCTCCTAAAATTGGAGACTCTGTCTTAACCAGCCCCTATTCCTCTAATTTCCCAGCACAGCTCATGATTGGAAAAGTGACTTCTGTTATTAAAGATCCTTCAACCAACTATTTAACTTTAAATGTAAAATCAACTACTAATTTTTATAATTTAGAATACATTTATTTAGTAGAAAACAGACGAATGGCAGATCAACAAAATGTAGAAAAAAACGAGCCTAAAAATGAATAACCTTATAAAGAATACGGCAAGGTTTGTTTTGTTTTTAGCCATTCAAATTATTATTTTGAATGAAGTGCCTCCTTTGCATCAATTCATTACCCCTTATTTGTACTTTATTTTTTTACTATGGCTTCCATTTGGAACTAAAAGAATTACTTTAACACTGCTTGGTTTTATCACTGGCTATACATTAGACTTATTTATGAATACCCCTGGGCTTCATGCAGCGGCTTGCACCTTGCTTGGCTACTTTAGACCTACCATTTTAAATTTATTACTAGCTCAGGAATTATCAGAAGAAGTAAACAGAGAACCTAGTATTGGCTCAATGGGATGGGGGCCTTATGCTTTTTACACCTTCTCACTCACCTTCCTTCATCATTTTTATTTAGTTTTATTGGAATGGCTGCAGTTTGGAAATTTTGGCTACTTCTTGGGTAAAGTAATAGGAACTTCTTTAGTAAGCATTCTTTTAATTTTTATAGTAGAACTTGCTATGAATCGAAGAAAGATAAAAAGATAACTCATTGCTATGTACAATTCGAATCGAGGTCGTATTATTCAAATCATTATCGGAGTTATCTTTACCTTAATCATTTTGCAACTGGTTAGCTTGCAAATATTTTCTTCTAAATATGTTCTTGCTGCCAACAATAATGCCATTTTTAGAAAGATTATTTATCCTGATAGAGGTATCATTTTTGACAGAAAAAAAAGAGCCTTATTGGAGAATACCATTAGCTATGATTTAGTGGTCATCCCCAATGAAGCAAAAGGAGTTGACACTGCAACACTTTGCGCTATTCTAAAAATTAATAAAGAAGAGTATTCCAAAAGAATGGTAGAAGTGATTATAAAAAATTCAAGAGTAAAATTGGGTGTATTTGAACCTTTTCTTTCTTCTGAAGTATATGCTCAAATAACAGAAAATTTATATCGTTTTCCGGGATTCTCTTTATCAGAAAGATCCATTAGAAATTACCCGTACAACACTGCTGCCCATGTTTTGGGCTATGTAGCAGAAGTAGATGTAAATTTTTTAAAAAAACATGATGCAGAGGGTTATGAAATGGGCGACTACGCGGGTATGACTGGATTAGAAAAACAATACGAATCTATATTAATGGGGCAAAGAGGTGTAAAAAGATTTTTGAGAGACAATAAAGGAAAAATACAGGGACCATTTGAAAAAGGAGAATTTGATACCACCGCCATTGCCGGTAGAAATTTATATACTAGTATGGATGTGGAAGTACAACAATTGGCAGAAAATTTATTACAGCACAAAATTGGAAGTGTAGTAGCCATCAACCCTAAAACTGGAAGCATCATTGCAATGGCCTCTAGTCCTGGATACAATCCAAATTTATTAACAGGGAATCAAAGAAGAAAAACCATTGGTCGATTACTCACTGATACAGCCCGTCCTATTTACAATCGAGCCATTAAGGGACAATACCCACCAGGATCTACCTTCAAGCCCTTGGGTGCCTTAATTGCTTTAGATGAAGGATTGATCACACCTAGTTTCGGATACAATTGTTTTGGTTTATATACTGCTTGTGGTGACCCTCGTAAATGTGAACACCATAATGCTGGACATGCTAGTAATTTACAATTAGCACTAGCCAACTCCTGTAATTCTTATTTTTTACAAGTATTTAGAATGGCCATTGATAATCCAAAATATCATAATGCAAAATTGGGTTATTTGAAATGGAAAGAATATATGAATAGCTTTGGCTTAGGAAGAAAATTAGGTATTGATTTACCAAGTGAAAATAGAGCCAACATCCCTGACACCGCTCAATACAATAAGGATTTTGGTGGAGCTAAATATTGGAATAGTTGTTTTATGCTTACTTTAGGTATCGGACAAGATAGAATGACTGCGACTCCTTTACAATTGGCTAATACCATGGCTTTTATTGCTAATGATGGATATTATTACACTCCACATTTTGTAGACAGCGTGGAAGAGGAAGACGAATTCGATAAAGAATTACTTTTAAAATATAGAACCAAGCAAGAAGTTACTAAAATACCTAAAGAGTATTACGATGTCATTAAAGAAGGTATGCATGATGTAACCGTTATTGGAACTGCGGCATTTATTAAAGTGCCTGGTCATGAATTTTGTGCGAAAACCGGTACTGCCCAGAACCCACATGGGAAAAATCACTCTATGTTTGTTTGCTTTGCTCCTAAAGACAACCCTAAAATTGCAGTGGCTGTAGTAGTAGAAAATGCTGGTTTTGGCTCCACTTGGGCAGGTCCTATTGCAGGTTTAATTATGGAGAAATATTTAAATGATACCTTAACAAAAGAAAGTAAAACAAAAGTAGATTACTTAGCTAATGTGGATTTAATGCCTGCTAATATTAAAGAATGGTATATAAGAAACAATAAAACTGATATGCTCATTCCACTTAATTACAATAATGATGAGCTTTCTGAAATTTGGGATATGGAAATGCTTTCAGAAACAGCCCCGATCAAACTTGATATAGATACCCTTAATAAAATGGATACCTTTCAAAAAAATAAGCTTCCTGCATCACCCATTCCTTCAAAGCAAAAGATGAAAGAGAGTATATTAAATCCTATTCAGAAAAAGAAAAAAACGAACTCGCAATAAATGGCCACCACCAACAATCATAATTTTTCTAAAGGAACTGACTTAGCCGTTATACTAGTTTATATAATGATGGTTGCTATTGGCGTCTTGTGTATTTTTATGATTGAATACAATCCTAATTTAAATTGGAGTAACTCCTTTCTGACTGCTAAAACCAATTTTAGTAAACAAATTTATTTTTCTATTTTTTGTACATTCATTGCCATTTTTATACTCTTACTTGATAGCAAAGTTTTTACCGCTCTGGCTAATTTGTCTTATGTGGGAGGTATACTGCTCATGTTGGCTACTTTTGTACTTGGCAAAAATATCAATGGATCTAAAAGTTGGATTCCTATTGCAGGAGGATTTAATTTACAACCTGCTGAATTATGTAAAATATTTACTGCCTTATTTTTAGCTAAATATATTTCTAAACCAGACACTGATTTTAAAAAATTAAAATCACATTTAATAGCAGGGGCAGCTATCGCCTTACCTGCTATCTTATCCATCATGCAGCATGAAATGGGATTGGCCTTAGTGTACAGTTCATTTATTTTTGCCATGTATCGAGAAGGTCTTCCTCCCCTCATTCTTGTTGTGCTACTCTCTTTTGCAATCTTAGTAATTACAACTTTATTACTTGAACCAACCTTACTTGCAATTATTTTAACCGTTATTGCTGGATTATTTATTTTTTCCATGATTAAAAGATTCAAAAGAAATAAAAATAAAATTTTACTCGTACTTGGCATTTGGGTGGTTTGCTTTGGTACCGTTCGTTTTGCAGTTCCTTATATATTCAACCATGTCTTTGAATGCTATCAAAGTACCCGTATATACAGCATGGTAGGTAAAGAATACGATTGTTCTCAAAATAAAAAATCTACTTCCTCCACAGGAGAGCGTCGTAGTAAAAAGCCAGATGATTATAATGTAAAGCAAAGTAAAATAGCCATTGGTTCTGGTGGTTTTTGGGGCAGGGGCTTTTTAAAAGGAACACAAACAAGAGGTAAATATGTACCTGCACAACATACCGATTTCATATTTACCTCCTTAGGAGAAGCTTTTGGTTTTGTGGGTACCTTTATATTTTTAGGCTTGTATTTATTTTTCTTATTTAGACTCGTTCGAATTGCAGAAAGACAAAGAAGTGCTTTTTCAAGAGTCTATGCCTACAGTGTAGTGGGTATCTTCTTTTTTCATATTGCAGTCAACATCAGTATGACCATAGGATTATTTCCAGTGGTCGGCATACCTTTACCACTCATTAGTTACGGAGGATCTTCTTTGTTAACTTTTACTGCGCTATTATTTATTTTATTAAGATTAGATGCCGATAGGCAAATGGTGCTTCGTTAATGCTTATTTTTGCAGCATGCGTATTTATCCTTTATCTGAAGGCAGTTTCTCCATAGACCATACCAAAGTATTTGTTCCATTTGATAGCAGCCAACAAATGTTTCAAAATCGTCCTAAAGGAAGTATTTTAGTAGAGGTACAACCTTTTGTAGTGATCACAGAAAAGGATATTATATTATTGGATACAGGATTAGGCTATACAAATCAAGAAGGGGTTTTACAATTACATGCCAACTTAATGGCTTTGGGCATTAACCCAAGCACCGTAACCAAAGTTTTTCTAAGTCATTTACATAAAGATCATGCGGGAGGCATTAGTTATCTTCATCCCATACATCAAGAAAGATATATTAGTTTTCCTTATGCAAAATATTACGTTCAAAAAAAGGAATTTGAAGAAGTGCAAGCAAAAAGTAATGACCCTAATTTGCTAGCCCAAATTGAACCCCTTGCCAATTTTAGTGGCGTGCAATGGCTAACAGAGGAGGAAGGTACTATAGATGATATTTTACATTTTCAAATCACAGGTGGGCATAGTCAATACCACCAAGTAGCTTGGCTAAAAGAAAATGGGGAAACCATTTTCTTTGGAGCAGATGTGGCACCACAATTACAACAAATGAAAGCTAAGTTTGTTGCTAAATATGATTTGGATGGCAAAAAAAGTTTGGAATATAGACAAAGCTGGTGGCAACAAGGGGCGAAAGAGCAATGGACTTTTGCATTTTACCACGATATTCAACATCCTACGCAGATACCTACTGCGATAGATTAAACGAACATTCATTAGGAATCAATGCTGGCAAGGCTTTCATCATTACAAACTTAATTTGTAGTACCTTTGCCTTGCAAATTATGACACTGTCCACCCATAGCTATTCACAACAATTTAGAAGAAATGTATCTGATAAATACATTATCTATAATAGCTTATTTGCAGCATTGCCCTATTCGGGCGTAGCCAATGTGGGTGCTTTATTGCCCATATTATTACAGACATGTGAAGAAGGATATGCAAAGGGAAAATCACCTAATGAGATAATAGATTATTTTTTTAGCAGACATACACAAGTAGAAACTGAAAAAGAAAAAATTGATCACTTATTTAAATATGTTCAATACATAGAAAGGCAAGTAGTTCTTTTTGATGCTATTGAAGATGCAGCATTTACATCGGTAAATGATATGGAAGGTCCTGGTAGTTTAAAAACATTAATTAGAGATGCTACCTTTACGGGGAAGAATCAGGCTTTAAAAAATAAGCTAGAAAAATTTAAAGTGCGTATTGTTTTAACAGCGCACCCTACCCAATTTTATCCTGCCAATGTATTAGGAATTATTCATGATATGGGCGAGGCAATAGGCAAAAATGATTTCGACACCATCAATCAATACATTCAACAATTAGGGCTTACACCATTTTTTAATAAAAAGCAACCTACTCCAGCTGACGAAGCATTAAATTTAATATGGTATTTAGAAAATGTTTTTTATAATGCCATTGGTAATATATATAGTGGAATAGTTAATGAAGTATTTGATAGAAATTATAAAGGGAATAACCCTTTTATTGAATTAGGCTTTTGGCCTGGTGGAGACAGAGATGGCAACCCATTCGTGAATGCAGCTACTACTATCCATGTGGCCAAAGCTTTAAGAAGCAGTATTATCGTTTGCTATTATAGAGATGTTAGAAAATTGAAAAGAAAATTAACTTTCTCTGGCATTGATGTATTATTAAGTAGTTTAGAAGCAAAACTTTATGAAAATGTTTTTAGACCTGACGATAGCCACCCCATAAATGCAGATGAACTTATTGCTAGCCTAGAAGCCATTAAGCATAAAATTATTGAAGAAAATCATTCTCTATATCTTTCTAAATTAGAAAGTCTATTACATAAAGTACATTTATTTGGTACCCATTTTGCTTCTTTAGATATTCGACAAGATAGCAGAATACACCATACAGTGCTTATGCGCATTCATGATACCTTATTAGCTAAAACTGGTAAAGCATTACTTCCTGCCAATTATGAAAATTTAGATTCAGCTCATCAATTGGAAATATTAAGTACACTCTCAGGGCAATTAAACCCAAGCGACTTTACTGATATTATAACAAAAGATACACTTGAAAGCATTTATGCTATTCAACAGGTACAAGCCATGAATGGGGAAGCGGGCTGTCACCGTTATGTAATTAGTAATTGTCAATCTGAAGTAAATGTAATGGAGTTATACGCCTTGTTTAGATTGTGTGGATGGGATGAAAATATAAAGTCGGTAGATATTGTTCCACTTTTTGAAACCATTGACGACTTAACAGCTGCAGAAGCCATTATGACTGTCTTATATCAGTATCCATTATATGCAGCGCATGTAGCGCAAAGAAATCAACAACAACCAATCATGTTAGGCTTTAGTGATGGCACTAAAGACGGTGGATACTTACAAGCCAACTGGAGTATTTATAAAGCCAAAGAAAAATTAACTTCTATTTCAAGAAAAAATAATATTATAGTTAAATTTTTTGATGGACGTGGTGGCCCCCCTTCAAGAGGTGGCGGTAAAACTCATCAATTTTATGCATCCATGGGCAATCAGATTGAAAATGATGAAATTCAATTAACAGTGCAAGGGCAAACCATTACTTCTAATTTTGGTACCATACAATCGGCGCAATATAATTTAGAGCAATTATTAAGTGCGGGCGTAAGCAATGAATTATTTGCTGATGCCAAATTACAATTATCAGCAACAGATCGTTCTATACTAGAGGAATTGGGAAATATTAGTTACGCATCTTATCAGCAACTTAAAGAAAATCCATTGTTCCTTCCCTATTTACAAAAATTTAGTCCATTAAATTATTATAGTAAAAGTAATATTGCCAGCCGTCCTGCTAAGAGAGGTACAGGTAACACTTTAAGCTTTAGCGATTTAAGGGCTATCCCTTTTGTAGGAAGTTGGAGTCAATTAAAACAAAATGTACCAGGCTTTTATGGTGTGGGGACTGCCTTACAAGTACTTAAAGAAAAAGGTTTATGGAATGAGGTACAATCTTTATTTAATACTATTTCCTTTTTTAGAACTTTAGTGGACAATAGTATGATGAGTATGGTTAAGTCTAATTTTGCCATCACCAAATACATCGAATCTGATAACGAATTCAATCCTATTTGGCAAACCATAAAGGAAGAATTTAAATTAACTACTCAACTTTACTTAGAATTAAATAATGCAAAAAGTTTAATGGAAGCAGATATAGTTGGGAAACATTCTATTTTATTAAGGGACCGAATTGTACTTCCCTTGCTGACCATTCAGCAATACACTTTGAGTAAAGTGCAAACCCCTCCTTTGGAAAATAGTTTATTGGCTTCGTATGAAAAATTATTGACTAGGACTATGTTTGGGGTAATTAATGCCGCACGTAACTCAGTTTAGTTACTTACACGGCTCCATTGTCTTTCCATTGCCATAAATGTAAGCAAGCATAGGTTTTATATGGGGCCCAATTGACTGCTTTTTTTAGCATCTTTGTTTTTAATTCTTTTTTAGTCTCGTATTTTATTTTATACAACTTAATCATGGCTTGCTGAATACCCAAGTCATCTACTGCAAAAACATTTTCATGTCCTAAACTAAACATTAATAACATCTCAACGGTCCATGTGCCCACCCCTTTTATTTGTGTCAATAATTCAATGACCGCTTCTGGTTCCATCGAATACAATTGTTTATCTGAAATTTTATGTTCTATAAAAAAACGAGCCACATTGTGCACATAATTTACTTTGGAATTACTTAATCCAATACTACGAAGGGTTTCGGGTGGAGTTTCCACCACCTGCTGCATATTGGGCTCAACTCCTTGGTATAAATCTAGAAAGCGAAGAAATATTATTTTAGCCACTTTCGTATTTAATTGCTGACTTAAGATACTGGCTATAAGCCTTACAGGAGTGTTTTTCCTTTTTTTTAAGGCATAGGGCTTCCCTTTTAAAAGGGGTGATAGCTTTAGATCTTTGTTCAAATATTTTTGATAAGTCATACATCTAAATTAGCATGTTTTTATTTATTTATCTTAAATTCAATGTAGAATTAACAATTGGTTTGTTCTAAAGAAGTCATTCAATAATTTTTTAAAAATAAAAACATGAAAAAATATTTCACCATTCTTGCAGTATTAATGAGTATACTATGTTTTGCTCAAAACAAAGACGAGCAGGCTATTAGACAAATTTTAGCCAATCAAGAAAAAGCCTGGAACAAAGGCGACTTAACTACTTTTATGATAGGCTATTGGGAGAATGACAGCTTAGTGTACATAGGAAAAAATGGTCCTACTTATGGATACACGACCACTTTAAATAATTATAAAAAAAACTATCCCGATACCAGTCACATGGGAAAGTTAAAGTTTCAGCTATTGAGTGTAAAGCCTTTGAATACAGACCATTATTTTGTCATTGGAAAATTTCACTTAACGAGAACCGTGGGAGATGCTAGCGGTTATTTTACGCTACTATTTAGAAAAATAAATGGGGTATGGAAAGCCATTGCAGATCATAGTAGCTAAGTGTTCTAGTCTACTTTGATACCTATTGGATGACGCCAAAGACGATACAAAGAATAGAATAAACCTGTGCAACTTAATAGTAAAAAGGCATAAAATATTGTATTGCCTAATTTCCAAGCACCTTCTATATAGGCATAGCCCCACATAATACCAAAAGTACTGTTGAGGGTCATACATAATACGACCAATCCAATGGTACGCATAATGCGATTTAAAAATTGTAGTAGTTTTGGTTCCATACTAATTAATAATAATATTAATCGAGACTTTGCTTATTTGCGGCAGCGGCTTTCAATAAACGATCAAACTGAGCTGGCGTTAAATCATTGTAAAAATAATAGACAGGATCTACTTTTATACTCCTTTTAATAACTTCATAATGACAATGAGGTCCAGTACTTTTTCCCGTATTTCCTATATATCCAATGACTTCTCCCCTTTTTATCGCTTGACCCACTTTGGCTTTTACCCGCACCATATGACCATATAAGGTTTGGTAACCATAGCCATGATTAATGACTACTTTATTTCCATAGCCATCCGTATTAAATCCAGCTATCTGCACCACACCATCTGCAGTTGCATAAATGGGGGTACCCACCGGTGCTGTAAAATCCAATCCCTGATGAAAACGAATATCTTTATACAAAGGATCAATTCGATAACCAAAACTTCCTGCAATACGATTCAAGTTTTTATTACTAACGGGTTGAATAGAAGGAATGGCTTTTAATAATTTTTCTTTATTTTTTACCATAGAATTAATTTCAACAAAAGAAGTAGTTTGATAGGCCATTCTTAAAGACAAATTATTGAGTTGCCCAATCATATTAGAAAGCAATTCAGAATTGGATAAATTTTGAACCAACCTAACTTCTTTTTTAGCCTCCATTTCTTTTACTCTTGCACTATCAGGAATAGGACTGGACTCAAAAATGGATCGATATACTTCATTGTCCCTGTTTTCTAATTCAGACATTTGTAATTCTAACTGCTTTAATTGCGCGCTTAAAACACTATAATTTTCTTTGTAGATTTCATTTTGTTGACGCAATAGTTTTTCCTTTGGAGAATCTATATATTGAAACAGCACTACTACAATAATCACCCCGGTAATAATAGAAGCCGCAATAAAGCCAAAAAGCTGCAATAGCCTTACCCTCAAGGGTACCTCGACCTTGTCAAATCTGAGGGTATGTGTATTAAAGTAGTATTTTATTTTCTTCATCTAAAAGTTCTATTATTTGTCCAAGAAAGGCCATAAAAAAGCCCCAATTCCTTACCTTTGAGGACATTAAAAAAGCATAACAAATATAGCTTTTAAGACCAACACAGCCTAAAATTAAGCTACATGAGGAAGAGCTCCGAAATAAGACAACAATTTTTAGATTTTTTTGCATCTAAAGGGCATGCCATTGTGCCCTCTGCACCCATCGTGGTTAAAAACGACCCTACCTTGCTTTTTACCAATGCGGGCATGAACCAATTCAAAGATTACTTTTTAGGCAATCAAGTTCCTACACATACGCGTATTGCGGATACACAAAAATGCTTACGTGTAAGTGGTAAGCACAACGATTTAGAAGAAGTGGGTGTAGATACCTATCACCATACCATGTTTGAAATGTTGGGCAATTGGAGTTTTGGTGATTACTTTAAAGGGGAAGCTATAGAATGGAGTTGGGAATTATTAACCAAAGTGTATGGCATAGACCCTGCAAAATTATATGTTACTGTTTTTGAAGGAGACGCTTCCGAAAACTTGCCCGCTTCTAGTGTAGCTTTAATGCATTGGAGAAAATGGGTAACTGAAGACAAAATAATTTATGGTAATAAAAAAGATAATTTTTGGGAAATGGGCGATACAGGCCCATGTGGTCCATGTAGTGAAATTCATGTTGACATGAGGTCCGATGAAGAAATTGCTCAAATACCAGGACGCGACTTAGTAAACAAAGACCATCCTCAAGTAATTGAAATTTGGAACAATGTATTTATTCAATACAATAGAAAAAAAGATGGTAGCCTAGAAGCGCTACCCAATAAACACGTGGATACTGGAATGGGATTTGAAAGATTGGTACGCGTGATTCAAAATAAAAAAAGCAATTACGATACGGATGTTTTTACAGGCACCATTGAGGCGGTTGAAAAAATTACCCATAAAACCTATGATTACAGCGATAGCAAACAAGCTGTAGCTTTTAGAGTTATTGCAGATCATATTAGAGCCATTGCTTTTACCATTGCAGATGGTCAATTGCCTGCTAATACCGGTGCAGGCTATGTTATTCGAAGAATATTAAGAAGAGCCGTAAGATATTATTATTCTTATCTAGATTATAAGCATCCTTTATTGTATCAATTAATGCCCTTATTGGCTGAACAATTTGAAAATGTATTTCCTGAATTAAAAGGACAATTAGATTTTGTAAGTAAAGTAGTTAAAGAAGAAGAAGAGGGATTTTTACGCACATTAGAAAAAGGGTTGAAGCGCATGGACGATATTATTTCAACGCATGCTAAAAAATCTACCATCGAAGGCAAATTGGTCTTTGAATTATTTGACACTTTTGGATTTCCAGTAGATTTAACTAGATTGATTGCAGGTGAAAATGAATTACAAGTAGATGAAACAGGTTTTGAAAAAGAAATGTTGCAACAAAAAAATAGAAGTCGTGCAGCTACTGCAATTGATACTGGAGATTGGGTGCAAGTAAGTCCTGATAGCGAAACAAAATTTATAGGTTATACTGCTTTTTCAACGGATGCGACTGTAATCAAGTATCGTAAAGTAAAAGCAAAAGGGAAAGAAGCTTATCAATGGGTCATTAGCGAGACTCCATTTTATGCAGAAAGCGGAGGACAAGTGGGTGATACAGGGACCTTCCAATTTGAAGACGGTTCTAGTATAGAAGTCACAGATACTAAAAAAGAAAATAATTTATTTATCCATTTTACCGACACTTTGCCTACTAGCATTGGTTCAAAACTAAGTGTGCAAGTAAATGTTACCAATAGAAAAAATATTACACTACACCATTCTGCTACCCATTTATTACACGCGGCTTTAAGAAATATTTTAGGCAAACACGTAGCACAGAAAGGTAGCTTAGTCAATGCAGAACAATTGCGATTCGATTTTTCTCATTTTGCAAAAATGACGCCTGAAGAAATTACAGCGGTAGAAAAAATGGTGAATGCTAAAATAAAAGAAAACATTCCTGTAGTCATTAAAGAAATGAATAAGGAGGAAGCCATCCAGCTTGGTGCGATGGCTTTGTTTGGAGAAAAATATGGAGATAAAGTACGTGTGGTAGTAATGGATCCTGCTTATTCAATTGAATTATGCGGGGGTACCCATGTTGGTCATACTGGAGAAATTGAACATTTTATATTAAAAGCAGAAGCTTCTGTTGCAGCTGGGGTAAGAAGAATTGAAGCGGTAGTTGGCGCTGCTGCACAGCTTTATGTCACTGAGATAAATGAAAAGCTACATAAACAAATCGTACAATTAACTGAGGCTTGTGCAACATTAGCCAACCAATTATCAATTAAATTTCAAGCGCCAGAATGGAATGAGGCAAGTACAGTAGATATTTTAAATGATACTATTTTAGATTT
>CANHOY010000027.1 GCA_947462495.1 Bacteroidota bacterium | reverse complement strand
TTTATTTTTTTAGTTCCTTGATAGTCAAATTAAAAGGGTTGTAATAAATAGCCTGCTAATTAGTATCTCTTTTAAAGTTATTGAAAAATGCAATCAAATAAATGTAAATAATGAAAAAATACGATAGAGGTCTCTAGTAATAGAGGCCTCTATTATTATAATTTAGGTATATTTTCATCCATCCAACTCAATCTAGCTGTAATCCAATTTTTAAAAAAATCAAGCTCTGCTTTGTAAGTAGTTCGACTAACCGCACCTGCATCATTAAAAGGTAATTGTACCCCTAATATCTTCCATTTATTAAAGTGTTTGTTGATACTATTATTTTTCTCAAGCAAAGCTACTTTGTCAGTAATTATTTTATTAATATTGGCATTACTCAAATGAGTGGTTCTAAGTGTTGACCATCTAGTTTTCATTTTTTCTTTGAATGCGGGATCTTGAAATAATCTATACCCCCAAAAATTGACTAACCATAAGTCATTAGGTACGTATCTATTAAAATTAAATATCCAGTTATTAGTGGCAGCCAATACTTTATTATCATGATTACCAAATGCAATATTAAAGTCCCAAATAGGCCCCATTTTTAATTTACCACCCCTAGGTTTATTCAAAAAAGTGCTTAAACGATACGCATCTGGATTGTGTGAGAGTTCATTTAATAAAAAGAAATCAATAAAACTTGAAACATCAATATAAGCAGCATAACCCTTTGCAGGATCTTTAAAATCAGTGCTTAGTAAAGCATCCTCAAAATCATCAACATACTTTTGAATATATTTTTTCTGCTCAGTGGTAATATTTGTTGCACTAGGGTAATCATAAACAAAATAGGTTTCAACACCTTTCTTATTGGAATAAAGCGGGTATTTTAATCCTAATATTTTTCCACCAGTATCATACTTAGATCGCCAACTCATATTTTCTGTATAAGTAGCATCTGCATCCCATCCTACAATGATATTGTCACCCGCAGATTTATCAATTTTAAAAATATAGCCACCTGTTACATTCGGATTGGAATTATCGGTAGTGGACATTTTAGCTAAATTCAATCTACCCTCAGTGTGTTTTATTTTTTCCATGGCAACATACAATCCATTATATTTTCCATTCAAGTACAAATCAACAAACTTAGTTTTAGCAGCATACATACCCATTTCATTTGACAATTGATAAATCAATACATTTCTTAATAATGATTTATCATTGGCAGGGGCATATAAAATAAAATCCTGATCAACCGAGAAACCTAAAAAGTTGGTATTAACTTCACTACCATTGGCATCCCTAAGTTCAATGCCGTATGATTTTTGATCAAATAATCTAAAGGAGGTAGAACCCCTATACTCAATGCCTATATTAGTAGAAAAAACTACCGTATCACCCATGCGAACTTCTAATTTTGAAGGTACCTTGGGCTCATTCACAATGCTATTATTGAGTGTGTCAATATAAATTGCAGGAATTTGATCTATATTAAGAGGAGGAAAAACTACTTCATTGTCCAATTTTTTATTACAGGATATTAAAGCCATAAAAAAGAGTAAAACCCAAAAATGTATTTTAAATTTTAGCACGTTATTAGTAGTTTTTTTGTTTTTTGAGATTTAATTCAATATCCAAACCCAAAATATAATTAGTACGAAGTTCTCTATGGGTATAATCTGGTTGCCAAATAAAGTAAGGGTTCAGTTTTAAATTTTTAATGGTTTCATATTTAAAACCAACAGTATTTTGCCACCAATTGACATTGATGTTATTATCAATTTTATAAAACGGCTCTAATGAGGCATAAAATTCAATGCGCTCTGTAAAGTCCGTCTTCCAGGTTAATCGAGGTCTAAAATAAGATTTAGAATTATTACTTGTTTCAATATCAGCAGAGGAAGCGAGTTTTTGATATTGAACCATCGGCCTCAATATAAATTTATGGTTACCTGCTTTTACCTGAGCCTCTATACCCATTGCATACCTATTATACAATAAATTATCAATTATCGAAAGTCTATACCCTGCCTCTATATTAAATATTTTATTAATTTTCTTATCTACATTTAAATAAAAAAAAGATCCTTTAAAAGTAGAAATATTGTCGGTTCTTCTAGCACGATATTGTCCCGTAATAGAAAAACCATTACTTAATGGCTTTTTTACACTTAAGCCTAGCCAAAGTTGTGTATCAGTAGTACTCTGCGCAAGTAAACAAATAGTTGATGATAAAGACAATAATAAAAGGAGTAGGCTTTTTTTATTCATGTAGGACTAATCTTTGTAATACACCACTAAAACTGCAATATCTTTTAACAAGTCCATTGACTCTACTTCAACTTTTTTAATTGCAAGGCCAGTTCTTTTAGATAAATCTAAAAGCAATTCTGCGTTATCTGATTTAGCTACCAAGTCAAGCCGATCATAAATTACCTTTTTACTACTTTCATGATTAGCCACCCATTTAGATTCAATCGCAATCACAGAACCTAACATTAATAAATTAATCAATAATATTTCATACCAAGGTCCACTGATTAATGCATTTAACAACCCAATAGCAATAGATAAAAATAAATAAGTCATTTCAGTAATATCAACACTTTCTGTCCTATAGCGAAGCATGGAAAATACGGCAAATAAACCAAAAGCAGCCCCCATTGACATTTCAACACGATTCAATAAAAAAGAAATGACAAAAATTATTAAATTGAACGAAAAAAAAGTAAATAGGTAATTGCTTTTTTTATGTTTGTAAAAATAGATGCCTCTAATAAATGCAAATATGACAAAGCTATTTAACAAAAATCTAGAAACAAAATCTATCGTAAACACTTTTAACTCAAATGGCTCGGTAAAGATGGCAGCTATCATAGGGGTGCAATTATTTTGTTTAATGACTTTTGAAGCGGATTAAAGTTATTATGTTTTATTGATGGTTCCAAACTTAAAAGTCCATAACAATATTTACTTAGTGATACGGAATGTTTATTCATTGCTTTTAATGCAATCATAACTGGTGATTTCATACTCTTTTCTTGCTTTACCTCCATAAAGACAACCTCCCCCAATAAAGCGTTTTTTAGGCCATTAGAAAATGATATATCAAAATCAATTGTAATTCGTTCATTTAATTTTTTATGCTTTAAACTGATGCGGGTATACTTTACCAATAAAGCTTCTTTCAATTCATTCAAATTATAAATACTATGTTCATTTAAGAAATCAACCACCCCCGATTGAGCAAATAAATGCTTCGTAGCAGATAATTTATGTCTAAATTTTTCGGTTCTGTTTCTATTATTTTTATACTTAATTTCCAAAAATTGGTCATTCGTGTCAAAGTAAGTTCTGGTTCTAATCTTATATCTGGGTAATTTACCCTGATGGTGCCTATAAAAGGCATCTCTTTCTAAAGTATCAAAGTAAGCTGTTTCATAACATCGAAAAAGATTACCCTCTTTTGAAATCACATCATAGTCTTTATCTAAAGTTTTTAATAACTGGGCAGCCTCAATTCCTTTAAGGACAAATTTAAAATCTACCCTATTCATTAATAATAAAGTGTTTTCTAAATCAAATTGATTGAATTTAATAAGTTCTTCTTTCAAATATGTAAGGGCACTAAACAAGCTTTTTCTTTTTTGATATATAAATATAGGTATTATGGTAGCAATTAAAGCTAGAACCTAAAAAAATCTATTAGATGTAGTCAATTAACTTAATGAATCAGAAAAATTTTGATAGGCCTGCTAGGTAGCAAGTATAAAAAAATAATCAGATTCAATTTTGAGATATAGTAAAAGAAAATAAAAACTAAATTTTATTCAGCAGCACCGCCTATACTTTTATATAAATTAATATTGGCAATTTTAATGCGCCTTGCTATGTCAACCAATTCAAGATTGGACTGTAAAGCATTTTGTTGCGAAATTATTACGTCCAAATAAGGCACCCTGGCTGACTTGAATAAAGATAAAGCACTTTCCACCGCATTAATATTTTCAATATTTTTGTTAATTGCTAACTTATGTATTTTATCTAAATTGTTCACTTCATTAACACCATTAACAACTTCAATATATCCATTAAGTACTTTTTGTTGATAGAATGCCATTGCATCAATTTCACTAGCCTTAGCCGTATTAAATGCTGATTTGATAGCAGACTTATTGACAAGGGGGGCAACTAATCCTCCTAAAAATGAATAGGCCATTGACTCTGGGGATCTAAATAGATAGGCGCTATTAAAGGCTTGAAAGCCTATCCCACCATTAATTGTAAAACTAGGCAAAAAAGCTGCCTTAGCCGCTTTGACATCCAATCGCATAGCAGCCAATTGAAAAGAAGCTAGTTGAATGTCTGGCCTATTGGTAAGCATATCTGAAGGTATCCCTGTATGTAAAATTACATTTGGGGTATTTAAACCATTTTTATCCCTATTAATAAATTGAGGAAAACGACCAATTAAATAATTTAATTGATTTTCTGATCTAGCCATTTGTTGTTTCACTTCCCATTCCAATATATTTAAATTATGTAATTGAGCGCTAAACTGTAAAACAGCAAGTTCATTTGATTTTCCTG
The DNA here is from genome assembly GCA_947462495.1 of Bacteroidota bacterium. Lineage (GTDB taxonomy): Bacteria > Bacteroidota > Bacteroidia > Chitinophagales > Chitinophagaceae > Sediminibacterium. Next base: position 9,221 of record CANHOY010000027.1, on the reverse strand, counting down.
CCTCCTTCTGCGCCTTTACATATTCAAGTGCCTCCATTTGCTTCTTGCTGGTTTCTGTAATAATTTCTAATTCTTTATCTAATGCAATTAGATTATAATAAGCAAAAGCCACTTCTGAGATAATATTTATTTTTACATACTTCAACCCTTCTTGAGAGGCGAGCAATTTAGCTGCAGCCGACTTTTTTTGGCTTGATAATTTTCCTCTAAAGTCAACTTCCCAACTGGTTTGCAAGCCTAAATACAAATCGGTTAAGTTTAATGGAATTCTATTCCCTGGAGTGATATCAGTGGTACTATTTCCAGCACCATCCATTGTATATAAACCAAAACGATTAATTCCTGCAGTTCCGCCTGTTGAGAGCTGTGGTAATAAATTTCCTTTATTGAACTGTAGTATACTTTTGGCCATTTCCACCTTTTGATAAGCCATTTGCAAATCATTATTATATACCAAAGCACTATCCAATAATCTTAATAATAAAGTATCATTAAAATATTGTGTCATACTAATTTTACTTATTTTATTCGTATCCTTTACTTGATATTGGACAGGTATTGTGTTAAACTTAATGGATGAGTTTATCGACTTAGGCATACTACATGCCAATCCAATTAACATAAAAGCGAAAAATATATAGAGCTGTTTTTTCATTCATTAAATTATTTCTGTGATTGCAATTTCATTTTTTCTTTTATTTCTTTTCAAATCCATGGTGGCGAAAATTACATACAAACCTGGTATCACCACCACCCCTAATACTGTTCCAAATAACATACCTCCCGCTGCAGTAGCTCCTATGGTTCTATTTCCAATAGCCCCTGCACCACTAGCAAATAGTAAAGGAATCAACCCTGCTATAAATGCAAATGAAGTCATTAAAATTGGCCTCAATCTTACCCTTGCCGCTTCAATGGCAGCTTCTAATGGTGTTTTACCTTCTCGTTGTTTTAAAGTGGCAAATTCCACAATCAAAATGGCATTCTTTCCTAATAAACCAATTAGCATGATAATTGCAATTTGTGCATAGATGTTATTTTCAAGTCCAAATAGATATAAGAAACCAAATGCACCCAATATCCCTGAAGGCAAGGAAAGAATTACTGGCATAGGCAATAAGAAACTTTCATATTGAGCACAGAGCAATAAATAAATGAATAATAAACAAATCATGAAAATATAAATAGATTCATTGCCTTGATCTGCTTGATCTTTGGAAGACCCTGCCCAATCATACGCATACCCTTTAGGTAATTTATTTTGGGCTGTTAGTTTAATTGCTTCAATTGCTTGCCCACTGCTAAATTTCTTCTCTGGTTCACCATTAATAATTGCCGATGGATACATATTGTACCTGGTAACTTGTTCCGGCCCATACATCTTCTCTATTGTTAAGAAATTAGAAACAGATACCATTTCTCCATCTCTATTTTTTACATTTAACTTTAATATATCCTCCGGATGTGCCCTGAATTCAGGTGCCGCTTGTACCATTACACGATACAATTGACCGAATCTAATAAAATTAGTTGCATAATCGCTTCCTAAAAATGTTTGAAGACTATTTAATATGTCATCTACAATAACATTTTTTTGAGCAGCTTTAGCATAATCAATATTAACCATGTATTGCGGAAAAGAAGCATCAAAGGAAGTATAAGTGTTGGTTAATGCCTGGTGTTTATTTAATTCAACTACAAATTCATTGGTGACTTTTTCAAATGCCTTTAAATCACCCTTTCCCGTTTTATCTAGCAACCTTAATTCAAAACCACTCGCATTACCATATCCTGGCACTGGAGGCGGTGTAAAAAACTCTATTTTGGCATCTTTAATATATTTGGTTTTTTCTTTTAATAAATCAATAATTTCTTGATCTGTTAATTTTCGTTCATCCCAATTTTTTAAACTTATTAAGTTCATTCCAAAATTAGCTCCAGTTCCATCTGTCAATATATTAAAACCAGCCAATGTAGAAACTGAAGAAACCATATTCAAATCATTGGCCACTTTTTGAATTTCATCCACCACTTTTTCGGTTCTTTCTAAAGTCGCTCCGGATGGTGCAGTTACATTGGCATAAATTGTACCTTGATCTTCATTTGGAATAAATCCATTGGGCAGCAATTTGCCTAACAACCCTGTAAAGAAACAAAACACAATAAGTGATCCGTAAATAAAAATTCTTTTTCCTGAAACTTTACCAATTAAAATTTGAAATTTATTTTCAACTTGATCATACCCTTTATTAAAACTACCAAGGAATCGATATAAAATGTTTTTAGGTTGAGCCTCCTTGTCGTGTGGCTTTAATAATATAACGCACAATGCAGGTGTCAATGTAAGCGCTACCACTCCAGATAATACAATGGCCACTGCCATTGTTAAAGAGAATTCCTTGTAAAATATACCGGTTGGCCCTGGGATAAATGCCACTGGAATAAACACTGCTGACATGACCAATGTAATTGCAATAATGGCACCAGATATTTCCTTCATTGCATGATCTGTTGCTTTACCAGGGCTCATGTGAAATTTTTCCATTTTAAAATGAACCGCTTCAACAACTACTATTGCATTATCCACCACAATTCCAATTGCTAAAACCAAGGCAAAAAGTGTAATCAAATTAAGTGAAAATCCAAAAAATTGCATAAATAAGAATGTGCCAATTAATGAAACTGGTACTGTTAAAGCAGGGATGAGCGTAGAGCGCCAATCCTGTAAGAAAATAAACACAACCAAAGACACTAGCAAGAAGGCTTCCAAAAGTGTTTTTAAAACCACTTTAATAGATGCATTTAAAAAATTAGACACATCATAACTTACTGTGTAATCAATATCTGCAGCAAAATCTTTCTTCAACTCATCCATACGCTTTTTGATATTGCCAATTACTTGATTTGCATTGGTCCCAGGTCTTTGCTTTAATAAAATAGCCGCTGATGGCTTGCCATTTTCTTTGGAAATGACGTCGTATTCTTGAGAGCCTAATTCAACTTCAGCTACATCTTTCAGTTTCAACAAAGCGCCGTCAGGCGTATTTTTGATAATAATATTTTGATATTGTTCCTCGGTATTAAATTTTCCAATGTATTTCAATACATACTGTAAAGATTGTGGTTGCTTACCAGAAGCGTCCCCTACCTTACCAGGTGCTGCCTCAATATTTTGTTCTTTTAAACTATTGATTATATCCTGGCTAGAAACGTTGTATGCATGCATTTTAACTGGATTCAACCAGATACGCATCGAATATTCGCGCATACCCATAATGTCTGCAAAACCGACCCCCTCAATTCTTTTTAATTCAGGTAAAATATTAATATCTGCAAAGTTGTATAAAAATTTTTCGTCTATACTAGTATCATTACTTAATAAGTTTAAATAAAGCAACATACTATTTTGAACTTTCTCTACAATTACCCCAGCTTTTACAGCCTCTTGAGGTAATTCATCAAGCGCAGAAGATACTCTATTCTGAACATTGACTGCGGCTAATTCAGGATCGGTTCCAGACTTAAATACAATATTGATAACACTTGTGCCATCGTTTCCTGAAACGGATGACATGTATGACATTCCTGGCACACCGTTGATAGCCCTTTCCAAAGGCGTTACAACTGCTTTTACACAGGTTTCCGCATTGGCACCAGTATACTTGGTCGTTACCGTTACTTCTGGGGGAGCAATATTAGGGAATTGCGTAATGGGCAATTGCACCAATGCAATAATACCTAGCAATAATATAAAGACGGATATCACTATTGATAAAACCGGCCTATGTGTAAATTTTAGTGTCATTCACTAGGTTTTATTATTATTTAAATGCAGGGATGCTAATCAATTTTGTTTCCACGATCTCATCATTTTTAACTGCTTGAATTCCTTCATAAATTATTCTATCCATCTTACCAAACCCTTCATTCAAAACATAAAAATTATTAATTCTAATAATAGGATTTATTTTTCTTGAACTTACTTTGTTATTTGCATCTACAACATATACATATATATTGCCTTGTACTTCATAACTTGACTTTTGTGGAACAAGAATGGCATTATTGTAATTTTTCTTTACTAAAATTTTACCTGTCCCTCCTTCTTTTAATAATTTTTCCGGATTAGCAAACTTTGCTCTAAATGCAATATTACCTGTCGTTTTATCAAACTCGGTTTCAGTTGTTTCAATTATTCCCTTGAAAGGATAAATTGTGTTATTGGCAAGCACGAGTGTTACATAATTTGATTTATTACTAGACTGTATATAATCCAAATAATCAATTTCGGAAACATTGAAATAGGTAAATACAGATTCATTATTGGATATAGAGGTCAACAAAGCCCCTTCATTCACCAAACTACCTTTTTTGTTAGAAATTCGGTTAATGATTCCATCAAAAGGTGCTTTAATTTTTGAAAATTCAACATGTAATAAAGCTTGTTCTTTTAACACCCTTGCTTCATTCGATTTTGCTTTACTTATATTCACTTTAGTAGTAGCTAAGTCAAGTTCTGATTTAGATACAATATTTTTATCGAATAATTTTTTTGTATTCTCAGCTTCAATTTCTGTAGCACGCAATTCTGCAATGGCAGTTTGTAAAGCTGCATCTGCTTTATGAACTATTTGCTCAAATTCTTTACTGTTTAATCTAAACAGCAATTGTCCTTTATTTACTCTCTTCCCTTCGTCTACAAATATCTCTTCTATAAATCCACTCACCTTAGTTCTAATTTCTACATTTTGAAAAGAATTAATTGTAGCCGAATAGGCTCTTTCGTAGGTAGTGTCTTTAAAAATTGGATGGACTACTAAGAAGGTTTGTTTTTTATTTTTTACTATTTTGTCTGAGCAGGACATCATTAAGAATGAAAATCCAATGCTCAAAATCAATGTGTTTCTCAACATTGTTTTGCTATTTTTTTTGATTAAAAAGAAATTGATACGGCCTTGGTAACTTAAAAATATTAAGTCAATAAATACTTAGGAGGAGGCGTAGTAAATTCGGGATGAAAGAGTACTTTATACTTTGAATTGAAATGTATAAATTTTACAAGTGTCAAATTGGAAATAGAAAAATCAAAATGAGCAATCGTTTCTTGATCTACCACTTTAGAAAAACTTTGAGATTCCGTTTGCTCAGCACCATTGTCTTCATCAGATAACATTTGAGAAATGGGGGCTGCTTTCATTAAAATTAAGGGCAAGGCCGATCCTAGATGTATTAGCTGAATACTCATTAGAAAAAAAATAATCCTTATAAAACTTTGCCTAAAAGTAGTCATAACTTAGAAGTCGATAGTTCATCAAAATTAACAAGAATTATATCAAAAAGTTTATCACTAATTAACATTAAATTTAATTATTCGTAATCAGTATCAAAAGAAAATATTTCTTACAGAAAAGTGAAGGACCTACGATTTAACGTAAGTCCTTCATTTTCAAATAGTAATATATTAATAAAGTAAGTGGTTAACTTACATAGTATCAATGTATATTTCTATTCAAAAAACTTCACTTCACCAGAACTAATATCATGCACCCCTCCAACAATTCCAATCTCATCATTTTTGACCATTTCAGCTAAAATGGGACTCTTTAATAAAATATTCTTAACAGATAAACTTACATTTAATTCGGCCACATTTTCTACAAATGCTGAATTGCTAGAATCTCTATTTTTCGTAGTGGTCGTTTCTTGATCAACCGCTGGCTTAATTTTAGAAATTAGACTTGTTAAATTGCCTAATTCAACATTATCACAAGCCCCTTTTATGGCGCCACATTTTGTATGTCCTAAAACAACAATAATTTTTGCACCTGCTACCTTACATCCAAACTCCATGCTACCCAAAATATCTTCATTTACAATATTTCCTGCAACTCTGACACTAAACACATCACCTAATCCTTGGTCAAATATTAATTCAGCTGAGGTTCTGCTGTCAATACAACTTAAGATAACGGCAAAAGGATGTTGTCCATTTGAAGTTTCATTGGCTTGTTGTAATAAGTTTCTATTTATTTTTAAATTATTTACAAAACGCTTATTGCCCTCTTTTAAAAGGCCTAAAGCCATAGTTGGCGAAATAGCGGTTTGCATTTCTTTTGTTAATGTTTTCATATTAGTTATTTTTTATTTTTTTTAAATGGCAAGTTGTTATACAATATTATTTGAAGCTGCCCTCTAGTAATATTTTTTTGCGCCTGAATCATATACCCAGTTTCAACCCTCACATAATCATTAATGCCAAAACCCAACCCGGCATAAAATCTATTTCTATCAAACTGAGCACCTTTGATATCAATAAACAATTCATTATATGCAGATAGATATGTATTATTTTTACCTTTGAAATTCCATAAAGGCTTTTGAAAAGAAATAAAATATCTTCCTCTTAAGCCAAATTCATTTGGGAAAAAACGCTCTTCCAATCGAAATCGATGCATTAATGAATTCGACCCGATCTTATTTTTATACAAATACTGTTGATAAATTCTGTTTTCAATTTTAGTACTTGTATTAATATCTAATTCGTCATAAGCATCTGTGGCAATATAGGCATAGCCTAAAAGCAAATTATGATTTTGCGCTTTTAAATTATAACCCAAACCCGCCCTGGCTAAAAATTGATTTCTTTGCCCAAGAAAACGATAATCACGATACTGAAAATCTGATTGAATATTCCATTGATCATTTATTTTTTGATTACCAAAGTAAACAAGCCAAGTACCAGAATTATTGGATTGAGCAATTACTGCATTATTGATTAACCCCATTAATCCAACCAGTAAAATAGCTCGCTTCATCATGAACATTTTATGGCTTGAAATTAATTTTCTCGACTTCGATTAACTTTGTTTTTGCATTTAACTCAAAATCTTTAATTATTTCAATGATATCATAGGCGATTGATTTAGAATTGGTGCAATCAATGATCACTTTACTATTATTAGGTATAGCATCAAATGTATTTATCAAACTTGCCTTATTGAAAAAAGAAACTTCTTCAGCAAGCACCAAGTGATGCACCGTTTTACCATTTTGATCGCTAACGATATCTTTAACATAATGCGAATTTCGATAACTATGCCTTAGTGTATAAAATATTCCAAATAAGATGCCCACAGTAATTCCTTTTAATAAATCGGTTGCAAGAATCGCAACCACTGTGGCTGTAAATGGAATAAATTGCTCCCAACCTAGCTTATACATTTCTTTGAATAAACTTGGCTTTGCTAACTTATATCCCACCATTAAAAGTATAGCAGCTAAGGAAGCTAATGGGATTAAATTTAACAAGCTCGCTATAAATATAGCGCTGATTAATAAAAATACACCATGCAAAATGGCAGATAATTTTGTTTTACCGCCAAAATTGATATTTGCAGAGCTTCTTACAATCACTTGAGTAACAGGCAACCCTCCAATTAATCCTGATATAATATTACCCAATCCTTGCGCTTTTAATTCTCTATTGGTAGGCGTAACTCTTTTATCTGGATCCAATTTATCAGTAGCTTCCACACATAATAATGTTTCCAAACTAGCCACTATGGCTAATACAATGGCAATTTTCCAAACTTCAAAGTTCTTAATTGCTGAAAAATCTGGGAAGGTGAATTGCCCTAAAAAGTCTGCTATAGAATTGGGCACTGGGACAGAAACAATTTGTTTTGCATTCAAACTAAAAGGTAAAATTCCATTTGTATAAGCAAGATTAAAAAGTATACCTAATACCACTACAACAATTGGCCCTTGAATGAGTTGAAATATTTTATGCTTTTTCGTAAGCACCGTATCCCATAAAATTAATATGGCAAGAGAAACGCCTGCAATGACTAAAGCACCGGGTGTTATGTATTCAAATGCTTTAGCTATTTCAGAAAAAGTATTTTGACCATCTGCTTGTAAAAAAGCATCATCTCCTTCCACATCTTTATCCCAGCCTAATGCATGAGGTATCTGTTTCAATATAATCAATAGCCCAATACCTGTAAGCATCCCTTTGATGACTGAATTGGGAAAGAAATAGGCAATAAAGCCAGCTTTAGCATATCCTAAGGCTAATTGAATAATACCAGCCAAAACCACTGCTGTTAAAAAGGCCTGGTAGGAACCACCCAGGGTCGCAATGGAGGTTAGAACAATTACGGCCAAACCTGCCGCAGGTCCGCTTACCCCTAATGGAGATCCACTGGCCACTCCGACAACTATACCTCCAACAATACCAGCAATGATACCCGCAAATAATGGGGCACCTGAAGCCAGTGCAATGCCTAAACAGAGCGGTACGGCTACAAAAAATACTACGATACTAGCGGGTAGATCATTTTTTACATGCTTAAAAAGATTCATTTGACTCATAATTTTGGTTTTACAGGTCAAAAATAGTAATATTATTTTAAATAATAGTAATACTATCATAAATAATTGTAAATATTTTAACTATTTTTGTGAAAAATGGGGAAATTCCCTAACCTATGAAGCTAGAATTGCAAATAAAAATGAACCCTTCCCTATATATAAGGGACCCTGAGCAGTCGGAGTTAGGCAAAAATATAATTAAACATAGTATTCAACTTATTCATGATAATGGATTTGAAGCTTTTACATTTAAAAAATTGGCAGAATCTATTGGCACTACTGAAGCGGGTGTTTATAGGTATTTTGAAAATAAGCATAAACTATTAGTGTACATTATATCTTGGTATTGGGGGTGGATTCAATTTCAATTGAACTATCAAACCAACAATATAAAAGACCCCATTGTTAAATTAAAGAAAGTCATTAAACTGTTATCTACCAATGTTGAAGATGATATCACTACTGGGCATGTGGACGAATCACAATTACATCAAATTCTTATTTCAGAAGGTTCTAAAGCCTATTTAACCAATCATGTGGGAAAAGACAATAAACAACAATTTTTTCAACCTTATAAAGATTTGTGCAATGCAATAGGTGATATTATTTTAGAATGTAATCCTAAATATAAATACCCACATTCACTTGCATCAACTATATTTGAAATGGCACATCTTCAAAACTTTTTTATGAATCATTTGCCATCACTAACAGATTTCTCAAAATCTAAAAATGAATCTGAAATAATTAAATATCTAGAAGATCTAGTTTTTAAAAGTATTCGTGAGTAAGAAATACTAGAAAAAAGTTGGCACTTGTATCTCTTTTGTCTGAGTAGTATGGGCCGA
>CANHOY010000026.1 GCA_947462495.1 Bacteroidota bacterium | reverse complement strand
TGGGCATTCAATTGGCCAATTATTTTAGTGGAAAGAGCAGAGCCAAAACAGGCAACTCCGATGAGGTTTTTTTAGGAGAAGATAAAGAGTGGTTAATTGTTTATACAAAACAAAAAGCCAAAGAAGTGGATGTGGATTATTTCATTTTTGGCCACCGACATTTTGCGATTGACTTACCTATCAATAATAATACTCGGTATATTAATTTAGGTGATTGGTTAAGATTGAATACTTATGCTGTATTTGATGGTGAACAATTACAATTACTAGAATGGAAAGACTAGCAGGCCTTGTTTATTAAAACCAATTATTATGAATTTAGAGCAACAGTTTTTTAATAATTCGCTACAAACGTATATTATTATTGTGGCTATTATTTTAGTAGCTTTTCTTTTAAAAAGGTTTATTTCTCGTTTTTTTGCAGGATTAATTTATACATGGATTGACAAAAAAAATCATTCTGAATTAAGAAAAACGCATGTACATCGATTGATTGTTCCTATTGAACAGTTTTTAATTTATGTGGTATCGATCATTGCTTTATATGAACTTCATTTCCCGGAAAGTTGGAATGTTCGCTTATTTAAATTAACGCTACCACAAGTGATAGAGTCGGGGGTTAAATTTTTCTTGGTTATTTTATTTATCCGTGTTTGTTTGCGTACGCTTGAGTTTATTTCAATTATACTCGAACAAAAAGCAAAATTAACAAAGGATCAAACAGACGACCAATTGGTTTTATTCTTTAGAGATTTTTTTAAAGTGATTTTGTACATTATTGGCTTTTTATTGATTTTACATTATGTTTTTAACGAGAATATAGGCAATTTAGTTACCAGTTTAAGTATTGTGGGAGCCGCAGTGGCATTGTCTATGAGAGAAAGCCTTGAAAATATCATTGCCTCCTTTATCATATTTTTTGACAAACCTTTTACAGTTGGAGATTACGTTAAAGTAAATAATTTCTCTGGTACTATTGAAAAAATTGGCTTACGTAGTACGCGCATTCGTACCCAAGATAAAACGTATATCTCGGTACCCAATAAACAAATGGTAGATACCATCGTTGATAATATTAGCTTAAGAACTGAACGTAAAATTGAAATGGATTTGCATTTGAGTGTTGCAACTTCTGCTGAAAAACTAATTAATTTTTCTCAATTTTTAAGAGAGGAGATTACAAAGGAAACTAGTGTATTAAGTCAACTTGTTTTTATAGCAGAATCGGGGAAACAGTTTCACGTGATTCATGTGGAATGTTTTGTCTCAATGGAGAACAGTTTATTTGATTTTCAAATGCTAAGAGAGAAATTAAATGTATCGGCAATCGCTTATGCAGGTTCGCACCAAATTAATTTTGCCGAAAAGGCCTAATAGATTTTGTAGCAATTATTAGAGGGAGGCTTTTAAAGAAACCAAAAAGGTTTTAATATCCTTTAAACTATTTAATAAAGAAATATCCTTATCTGCTTTTTCTTTATTGTTTTTAAGATAATTTTTTGCTCCTTCTATGGAGTATTTCTTTTCTCTTAATAGATAATAGATCTGTTTTAAAAATTCTATGTCTTGAGCGCGAAACAATCGATCCCCTTTTCTTGTCTTTCTTGGTTGTAATTGTTTAAATTCTTTTTCCCAATATCTTATGAGTGAAGTATTCACATTAAACCAAACAGCTACTTCTCCAATCGGGTAATATAATTTTTTAATTAATTCTTCAGCAGAAGGTACTTTAAGGGTATCAATTTCGGCGTCCATCGATGCAAATGATTTTCTTCCCCTTTTATGTAATTGAACATTTTTAGCAAAGGACATGGCTGTTCTTGAAACGGTGGGCAATGCTTCCTCTTGGAGCGCTTGCTGATTGGTTTCAACTGGTGCCTTATAAACAGTCAATTTTTCTTTGGGTGCCTTAATGGTCACGGGCTCAACCGATTCCACGCCAAATAAATCCAATTGATGCAAGTGTTTTGCCATAGTACAAAGTTAGGGGACATTTAATAGTAACTAAGCCTAGTAAATGATTGGTGGATAAATTGTTAAGTATGCAGTATTTTTGTATATGCGCTTATTCATTTTAACCGATTCGAAATTCATTGATCCCGCTGAGTTAATCTACCAAAAGGTGTTGGATATCATTGAAGTAGGAGCTGTTTCAGCTCATTTACATTTTTATATTGTAGGTAATCAATTACCCTTATCCCATCAGGACTTATATACCACCTATGGGAATGTAACACTATTAAAAACACACCAAGCTGAAAAATTAATTGGAGAAGTAACCAATGCCATTGTTATTCATTTTGGAAGTGAACTAAAAGGAAGTAGTCAATTTCCACACTATTTTATTCCACTTTCTTCTCCTTATTTAAAACAAAATATTTCGTGGCTTGCAAAATGGAAGCAGCAATCTATTTTTAAAAAATTCATTAAGAAATCGGCTACTACTTTGTGTATCAATGACTGGGCCATTGATAGTTTAAGGAAACAATACCCTTCTTTAGCTAATAAAATGCAAGAAGCTTGGCTGCCTGTTTCCTTATTACCTAAATTAGAATGGGTAGATTTATCTGAAACTAGAAATGAATTAACTCAAAGCAATAATTATTTTTTATCTTTTACACCAGTAGATAATTTAATAGCTACTTTAAAAGAGTTCTCTGTTTTTAAAAAATGGCAACAAACTACTATGTCGCTTGTTTTTATTTTAGACAATCAAAAGGAGCTAGAGGAGGCTCGGCAAATATTGAAAGGTTATAAATACCAAGAAGATATTTTTTTAAAAATTTTACCTGAATTAAAAATCGAATGGCTTGCGGCTGCCTATGCAGTTGTATTAGATGAAATTGATTTTGATAAAACAAATATTATTGAATGGGCTATTCATTATGATATTCCTTTACTTTTTAATGAAAACCAATCCCAACCCACTTCATGGTTGAATGCCGGAGAAGTTTTTTTATTTGCTGAAAAGAATGCGTTATCCAATCATTTCAAATTATATTATAAAGATGAAATGTATCGACAAGCCAGAGCTAAAATGGGTAAAGAATGGTTTGTTGAATTGACGGATCATAGGAATTTGAATCATTTTGTAAAAATTCCTATAGACTTAAAGAGTTAACCGTTTTTTATTTAATTAAATTGTATTTTTGGCTTTCAAATTTTTATTATGCATCAATCAAATATTCAGGTTCAAATAGACCTCGACGAACAAAAAATTCCACAAAATATAAAGTGGTCTGCCTCCGATAGTACCGCTATTGAAGCACAAGAAGCCCGTGCCATGATGCTTACCTTTTGGGACCCTACTGATAAAACAGCTTTACGAATTGATTTATGGACCAAAGAAATGATGGTAGATGAAATGGCAGATTTCTTTTATCAAAATTTAATGGGTATGAGCGATGCTTATTTAAGGGCTACACAGGATGAAAGTTTATCCAATGAATTCAAAGAATTTGCAAAAACATTTTATAATAAATTTAGGGCTAGTCAACTTTCACAAAATTCAAAATAATCTACTATGAGTTTAGAAACCGATGTAATGTCTTTATTAAAAGACGCGATGAAAAATAAAGACGAAGCGTTGCTTCGTGGCTTAAGAGCTATTAAAGCTGAAATTATTAAAGCCAAAACAGAACCAGGGGCCAATGGAGAAATTTCTGTTGATACTGAATTAAAACTTTTACAAAAATTAGTCAAACAACGCAAAGATTCCTTAACCATTTTTGAACAACAAAATAGAGCCGATTTAGCAGCGAAGGAAGCGGAAGAGATTGCCATTATTGAAAAATTCTTGCCAGCGCAAATGAGTGAAGAAGCGGTAAAAGCTGCTGTGCAAGCTATTATTACACAATTAGGCGCCACTGGCCCGCAAGATTTAGGGAAAGTAATGGGTGCTGCGACCAAGCAATTAGCAGGACAAGCAGATGGTAAAGTGATTTCTGCAATTGCAAAAAATTTATTAAGTAGCTAACATATGTGGTTAGATATTTTAACGGGAACTATTTTAATCATTGCACTTTTAAAAGGGTATAAAAATGGATTCATTCGTGCATTGATTTCTTTTTTTTCTTTATTGATTGGGTTAATTGTGGCCTTTCAATTTGCAGGGTGGGTAGCAGGTCAATTAAAAGAGCATACTAAAATAGCTTCTCATTGGCTGCCTTTTATTTCATTTATATTGGTACTTATTTTAGTATTAGTTATATTAAAATGGATAGCAAGCTTTTTACAACAAACTGCAGAATGGCTTTTACTGGGTTGGTTAAATAAACTATTGGGCATTGTTTTATATGGGTTTATTTATTTTACCATGTTAAGTGCAATGGTCTACTTTTTACAAATTTTAGGCATTATTGAAGCGGACAAAATGAAAGAGACCTACTCCTACCAATGGCTCCAAAAATGGTGGCCTTATTGTATGGAGAAAATAGCAATTTGGTTACCTTCTATTAAAAGTACTTTGAGCACTTTTTCCAATCCGTTTAAACTTTAGTTTTTATCTTGAACTTGTTGATTTTGAATAAATTACTAAATTGTTAAGGTTTTAGTGAAATCTACTTTAACCCAATACATTAGCCGCTTTTTTACTATGAATTAAGTATCTTTATCCAAATGGGTAAGCTTGCTATACCCTTATTTTTATAAAGTATTGGATCAAAGCGACAATGATTATGGAGTACGAAATAAAAAAAGACGGGAAATTTGATTATTTAGAAGTAGGTGAAGGAGAAACCTTGATGCTTTTTCATGGATTATTTGGAGCATTAAGTAATTTTTCTGATTTAATAGAAAAATTCAGAACTACCCATAAAGTGGTGGTGCCTTTATTGCCTTTATTTGAATTAGATATTTTACATACTAGTGTATCTGGATTAGCAAAACATGTTACCCAATTTATAGAACACAAAGGGTATAGTGACATTCACTTACTTGGCAATTCATTGGGGGGCCACGTTGCCCTGGTGTATGTTTTAAAAAATCCTGAAAAAGTAAAGTCGTTAATATTAACAGGTAGTAGTGGGTTGTTTGAAAATGCCATGGGGGACTCTTATCCCAAAAGAGGAGATTATGAGTATATAAAAAATAAAACAGCACAAACATTTTATGACCCAGCTATAGCAACTCCTGCACTGGTAGATGAGGTTTTTGAAATTACTAGGAATAGAATTAAAGTGATCAAGATAATTTCATTAGCAAAAAGTGCTATAAGAAATAATTTAGGGGAAGAGTTGAATCAGATACAACAACCTACATTATTAATATGGGGTAAAAATGATATTGTGACTCCTCCTTTTGTTGCAGAAGAATTTAAAAAATTAATTCCCAATAGTGAATTGCATTTTATAGATAAATGTGGTCACGCACCCATGATGGAAGTGCCAGAAACTTTCAATTTAATTTTAGAAAAATTTCTTAATACTTTATCTAAAAAATAGCGGAATGCTAGCCAAAGACATTGCCATACAAGGTTTCCCCATGCTTCGATTAGAAGACACTGCTTCATTTGTTTTAAATTGCATGGAAGATTTTGATGTACAGCATTTGCCCGTAGTTAAAGACGAGTACTTTATTGGTTTAGTGAGTAAAGAGAACGTTTTAGATATGGATGCTAAGCAAACAATAGCCCAGCTCATTGATCCACTAGTTAGATTTGGCATTGCAGGTTCTGCACATTTTTTGACAGCCTTACATTTATTTTCCAAACATCAATTAACACTACTGCCTGTATTAAATGATCAACAGGAATGTGTTGGAGTGATTCCGCAAAAAAATTTAAATGATCAATTGGCTCAATTTTTAGGATTGGATCAACCTGGAGCAGTCATCGTATTATCTATTTCTCCTTTACAATATTCTTTGGCAGAAATGAGCAGATTGGTGGAAACCAATAATGCACAAATTGTCCAATTAAATTCTTTTTTTGATGAAACCAATGGATCTATGGTGATCACTATCAAATTGAATAGGGAAGAGGCTTCTTCAATTATTGCTACCTTCCAACGTTACGATTATCAGGTACTTCATTATTTTGGAAATTCGCCATTGAATAATGACATCGAAGATCATTACCATCATTTAATGAATTACTTAGATGTTTAAGAAAACTAAACATTCTTTTTTTTTAGTCATTCTTTTTTTCTTTTGCATAGAGTCGGTTTATGCTCAAATAAAAATTAGTGCAATACTAGTTGAGGGAAATAAACAAACAAAAGAATATGTTATTGTAAGAGAGTTACCCTATCACGTAGGTGATTTTGTATCTAAGGATTCTTTGTCTTATTTGAACATGATTGCTCAACAACAATTAGTCAACACCTCTTTGTTTACAGATGTGCTCGTTACAACTATTAATAATGATAGCGTAACTTGTCAAATTAAGATTCAAGTAAATGAAAGAAGATACTTTTTTCCTATTCCTGTATTCAAACTAGTAGATCGAAATTTTAGTCAATGGTGGAATGTACAGCATAGAAGTTTAGATAGGGTGAATTATGGAATTAATATAAGAGGAAGCAATTTTACAGGTAACTATGATAAGCTTACTTTAGGCTTGATAGCGGGGTACACCCAACAAGCTATTATACGCTATCAATTCCCTTATTTAGATAAAAAATTAAAATTTGGCGCTGGATTGGGCATACAATACTTTGCTCAAAAAGAAATAAATACAACTACGGTTTCCGATAAACAGGTTTTTTATAGAACGGATGGAGTCATTCAAAAAGGATATAGATCTAATATTAGCTTTTCGTATCGGCCCAATTTATATGAAAGGCATTTTTTACAAATAGGTATGGGTAAGAATGAAATTTCCGATTCAGCCTTTTTAATCCAGCCTGCTTATTTGCCTAATTTTGGTAAATCATTTAGCTACCTAGATTTTACTTTATCTTTTTCAAAGATTAAATTTGATTATAATCCTTATCCGACTAATGGAAGCTCCACAGAATTTCTTGCCTTTCATCGGTTTTCTAACAAGCGTAATTTAAGTTCCATTCAATTTAGAAGAATAGTAGCAAGTCCTTTGTCTGCTAAAAATTTTATTTTTTTTGAGTCCAATACCGCAATCAAATTTTTACCTAATCATAATTATTTAGATTCTAAATTAATGGGTTATGGCAATTTGCAATTATATGGGTTAGATAATTATGTGATTGATGGCAATGCAGGAACTTTATTAAGAGCCGAATGGCATCATTGGCTTGGCAGCCTAACGGTCAAAAATATAGTAGCTAAAAAGTTTTTACCAGAAGTAAAGTATCGTTTTTGGTTAAAAGCATTTACTAATTTAGGGTATGTATATGCAGAAAAGCCTATTAATAATAACAAGCTTTCTAATACGCTTTTAAGAACCATAGGGTTAGGGCTGGATGTTATCAGTATCTATGATTTTGTATTAAAAATTGATTATAGCTTGAATCAGCTTGGAGACAAAGGGTTATATTTGCATGCGGGTTTAAATTTTTAAGAAAATGAAAGTAGCCATTTATAGTAGGGGGGTGGATATAGATCAACAACAGTCTTTAAATGCCTTGTTGTTAGAGTTGAATCGTTATGATACCACTATTTATGTTTATGCTGATCTTATAACCAAATTCAATTTAAAATCAGCAATAGGCAAACAAGCCTTAATTCCTTTTACTTCTATTTCCGAATTAAACAATCAAGTAGATTGTTTAATTAGCGTTGGAGGAGATGGAACCGTGTTAGATGCGGTGACCATAGTGGGAGATACACACATTCCAATTTTAGGAATTAATTATGGACGATTGGGATTTTTAGCCACCATTTCAAAAGATGAATTAAGTATTATGGTGGAAGCATTGGTGAATAGATCTTATGTTATTGACAAAAGATCACTACTTCATTTAGATGCTGATTTACCTATTTTTGGAACAGCGCCTTATGCATTGAATGAATTTGCAATTCATAAAAGAGATACTTCACCCATGATTAAAATTCACACCTATTTAAATGGTGAATTTTTGAATTCTTATTGGGCAGATGGAATTATAGTGGCTACACCTACTGGGTCTACTGGTTACAATATGAGTTGTAATGGCCCAATACTTTTTCCTGATTCTGCTAGTTTTGTCATTACACCGGTAGCGCCACATAATTTAAATGTACGATCAATTGTTGTTCCTGATTCTTCTGTAATTTCTTTTGAAGTGGAAGGCAGAACAGAGGAACTAATTTGTGCCATGGATGCTAGAAAAGAAATCGTACCTAAGAGTATTCAATTAGCAATTAAAAAAGAAAATTTTTTGGTGCATTTCATAAGACTGAATGAGAATAGTTATCTCACTACACTCAGAACAAAATTAACATGGGGATTGGACAAAAGAAATTAGTTAATGCGAACAGTTATCATTTATTTATTTTTTCTAGTCTTCTTGGCTAACACAGCTAATGCACAATATTTGCAATTGATGGAAAATAGTGGTGAAATTGGGGTTTTCCAAGGGGCGGCTAGTTATAGAGGAGACATTGCACCTGGAAATTATTCATTCAAGCCAAGTTATGGAGGATTTTATAAAAAATTGTTGAATGACTATATTGGCATTCGGATTAATTATGAAAAAATTATTTTACAAGGGGAAGACAGTTCTTCATCGAGCTTATATGTGAATCCTAGAAAACCACCACTTGCTACTACTCCTCCTTTATCAAGAAATTTAAATTTTGAAAGAGTTGGTCATGATTTTAGTTTGATGATGGAGTTGTATTTTTTAAAATTCATTGATGGTAATAACCATTATCGTTTTTCACCTTATTTAAGTTTTGGAGTAGGGGCATTTAAAACTTTTGATAGTGTTACATTTAATCGTACTAAAAACAATATAAATTTACTTGATAGCGGTTTGGTCATTTCCTATCCAATCAATTTTGGTTTCAAATATAATTTAATTGGCCCCTTTAATATTTTTGGAGAAGCTAGTTATCGATTTACCAATTCTGATAGACTTGATTTTTTTACTGATGAGGATAGGATTGCTAGGGGTAGTAATGTATTTCACCCAAGTACTTCAGGGAAAGACCAATATTTTAGTTTTAAAGTAGGGCTTTCTTATAATTTGCTCAGAATATATGGACCTGATAAAAAATTTAATGAAAAGAAAAAGAGCATTTTTGGTGCAGAGGACTCTTCAGAAAAAACAAATGACAAAAAAGGGTTGTTAAATTTATTTAAACGCAAATAACCTGGTTATTTTCTTAATTTCACTCTATGGAAAATTTGGATCCTAATAAATTACCTAAACACATTGCTATTATCATGGATGGTAACGGCAGGTGGGCGCAAGAGCAAGGCCAAGATCGTTTATTTGGCCACTATGAGGGGGTGATTAGTGTTCGTAAAGTGGTAGAAGCTGCCACAGAAATTGGCATCCAATACCTTACTTTATATGCTTTTAGTACAGAAAATTGGGACCGACCCGAGCCTGAAGTCAATGGGTTAATGAGCCTTTTTGTTGATACCATTGCCAAAGAAGTCCCTGATTTACATAAAAACAACATCCAACTCCATTTTATTGGGAACCTTGCTTTGCTACCTGAGGATGCCCAAAAGGCCCTAGAAGCAGGAATGCAGCAAACCGCCCAAAACACTGGCTTAAACTTAATTATTGCTTTAAGCTATAGCAGCAGATGGGAGCTTACAGAAGCGGCTAAAAAAATAGCACTACAAGTTCAATCCGGACAGCTTACTATAGATAAAATTAATGAAGCCACTTTATCTAAAAACCTTACTACCAGTGATTTCCCAGATCCTGAACTGATGATTCGTACGAGTGGAGAATACAGAATAAGCAACTTTTTATTGTATCAGCTGGCTTATGCAGAATTATATTTTACGAACACACTTTGGCCTGATTTTCGTAAAAAAGACTTAGTAGAGGCGCTGTTAGATTATCAATCTCGGGAGCGAAGATTTGGCAAAACCACTCAACAAATCAAATCACATTAAAAAAATATTGTATATATTTATTTTGAGGTTTTAACAAAGACTTTGAAATATTACGAGTAATTTGCAGCTCTTTTAAATTATAAATGTTAGTCCCACCGCAGATGCAGAATTTTCGCCAATTATTTATAGGTTCACTATCAGCACTTTTAATTTCTTTGACTTCTTACGGGCAGGATGTTCCTGCTCAAGATTCTATTACTCAAATTAATGTAAAGTTGCTTGGTATTTTCAACCAAAGATTGCCTGTTAAATACAAAATTCGCAATATTAAAGTGGTTGGTAATCAATTCTTTGATGAAAACCTATTACTTTCTTTATCTACCCTAAATATTGGGGATGAGGTCATTTTACCAGGGGGCGATAATTTTGCCAAAGCCATTCATAAGTTAATGGATCAAAATTACTTTAGCGATGTGAGCATTTATTTAACGGACTTAAACGATAAGGAAATTGATGTAGAAATTGATGTATTGGAAAGACCCCGTTTATCTAAATTTACATTTATTGGAGTGCGCAAATCGGACAACGATGAGTTGTCTGGGAAAACAGGATTAACACCGAATAGAGTGGTGACTGAAAATATGAAAATAACTGCCGTAGAGGGCATTAAAAAATATTATGCAGAGAAAGGGTTTCAGGATGTTAAAGTAAATATTAAAGAAAAAAAAGACCCTGCTCGAAAAAATAACTTGTTATTAGATTTTGTGGTGGACAAAGGGCCAAAAGTAAGAATTTATAATATCAACTTTGGCGGCACTAAAATAGAAGAAGGAAAACTGAAAAAAAGTTTAAAAGAAATTCACGAAAAATCAAGACTTACTTTATTCCCGATTAATGACAAACCAATTATTGTAAAAACTTCACCTTATACTTTTGATGATTATTTAAAAGAAAAAGGGTATTTGACTTTTACTAAGACCAAAAAAATATTAAATCCTTATGTTAGGATTAATTTTTCTTCTGCAAAATTTGACATCAAAAAATATGATGAAAGTAAAGACAACTTATTAAATTACTACAACTCATTGGGATTTAGAGATGCAGTCATTGAAAGGGATACCGTGTATCATAACGCAGCTGGAAATTTAAATATTGATATGCAATTAAAAGAAGGACGCAAGTACTTTTTTGGAGGCATTACATGGAGAGGCAATACAAAATATGCTGATTCCTTATTGATGTCTATTTTAAATATAAAAAGAGGGGATATTTATAATCGCGAAATTTTATTTAATAAATTAGGTAAAATACAAACTCCAGAAGGGGGTGATATAAGTGGATTGTATCAAGATGATGGTTATTTATTCTTTAGAGTGGACCCTATTGAAACAGCGGTTTACAATGACACTATTGATTTTGAAATTAGAATGGTTGAAGGGCCTCAAGCAACCATTAAAACTATTAGAATTGCGGGTAATGAAAAAACAAAAGACTTTGTTATTCGTCGTGAAGTGAGAACCATACCTGGAGATAAATTTAGTCGTACTTTATTGGTTCGTTCACAACGTGAAATTGCTCAAATGAATTTCTTTGATGCGGAAAAAATTAAAATTGATCCCGTACCCAATCCAGAAGACGGCACGGTGGACATTAATTACGGAGTAGAAGAAAAGTCGAGTGACCAATTAGAATTAAGCGCTGGATGGGGAGGCTATATTGGTTTAACTGGGACGATAGGGGTTACTTTCAATAATTTTTCTTCAAAAAATATATTTAAAAAATCTGCTTGGGACCCACTTCCTATGGGAGATGGTCAAAAATTAAGTTTAAGAGTACAAAGTAATGGAAAGGCTTTTAGGTCTAGCAATTTTACATTCACTGAGCCTTGGTTTGGAGGTACTAAAAGAAATACACTCACCTTAAGTGTATACAATACTAAATATGGACAAACCATTGATCCTACAACAGGAATGTATAATATGAGTATAGCAGATTCAAGATACATTTCAACTACGGGTGGAACCATTTCTTTTGGCCAACAGTTGGCATGGCCCGATGATTATTTTTCTTTAAGCATGGGTTTAAATTACACTCGTTATTTTTTAAAAAACTATGCCATTGATCCTTATAACTTGCCCAATTTCAATAATGGAGCGGTAAATAATGTGAACTTTAGAATTTCATTACAAAGAACTTCTATTGATCAACCTTTGTTTCCAAGAACAGGATCTAATTTTTTATTAAGTGCTCAATTGACACCCCCTTATTCATTGGTCATACCTAATGTGAACAGTGCTGCGAATCCTTTTGAATTAATTGAATACCATAAATGGAGATTCAATGGAGAATGGTTTGTACCTCTTGGTAAGCCAGCAGGGGAAGATCATAACAAACAATTTGTTTTGCGCTTTGCTGCTAAATTTGGTCTCGTTGGAAATTATAATAGTAAGCTGAAAATTTCTCCATTTGAACGTTTCCAATTAGGAGATGCGGGATTGAGTAATCAATTTGCATTATTAGGTTATGATATTATTGCACAAAGAGGTTACCCAGTCTATCAAAATTCTAATCCAAAAATAAATCCTGACCAACAGGCTGCAACACAATATTTTACAATATTTAATAAATACGCTGTGGAGGTGAGATATCCTCTTAGCTTAGCGTCTAGTAGTACCATCTATGCTTTGGGCTTTTTTGAAGCAGCCAATGGTTGGTTTAGTATGAAGGAATATGATCCATTTAATTTAAGACGTTCTGTGGGACTTGGAATGCGTTTTTACTTACCTATGTTTGGATTATTGGGTTTTGATTATGGTATTGGATTGGATAGATTAAATGGAACCAATAGCTTAAAAGACGCAGGAAGATTTACCTTTATGTTAGGCTTTGAGCCAGAATAAATTTTAAATACATACATTTAAAACCAAGTATATGAATATTAAAAAACTTTTATTGATTCTTATTTTAGGATTGGGTGGTTTTTTTTCTTCCCAGGCCCAAAGTAAATATGCGGTGATTAATACCAAGTATATTTTGGATAAAATTCCAGAGTATAAAGAAGCCGATAAAAAATTAAAAATATTAGGGGATCAATGGCAACAAGAAATTGATGAAAAGCAAATGGTGCTTGATAAAATGTATAAAAATTACGAAGGGGAGCAATTTATGCTTTCTGAAGATTTGAGAAAAAAGCGTGAGGATGAGCTTTTTGTAAAAGAAAAAGAGCTTAGAGACCTTCAAAAAAAGCGTTTTGGTTATGAGGGGGATTTGTTCAAAGAAAGACAAAAATTGGTTAAGCCTATACAAGATAAAGTGTACAATGCAGTTCAAAAAATGGCTACTGCCCGCGCTTATGACTTCATTTTGGATAAAAGTGAAGGAATTACCATTATATTTGCAGACCCAAAACTGGATAAAAGCGACGACGTTTTAAAGGACTTGGGGATTAACAATTAACTATTACAAAATAGAAATAGTAAAAATAAAAAAATAAGTTATGAAAAAAGGTTTCCTATTTGCAGCTATTTTATTAGTAGCCGTATCATTTACCAACAGTGCTTCAGCACAAACGAAAATCGGTTATTTCGATGATCAAAGTGTTATTTCTTTATTCCCTGGAATACAAGAAAAATTAGATACTATTCTAAGATCTTACGCACAAGATACTTTACAAGACGAGTACAATTATACTTTGAAAGACTATCAAGTTAAAGACAGTATTTTCAAAAGAGATTCAGCGGATTTGTCTAAAAGACCTAAAGCTTTAGAAATGGCCACCACCGATTTGAATAAATTAAAATACAAATTGATTAACTGGCAACAATACCAACAACAAGCGATGCAACAAAAAGAAGAAGGTCTTTTGTTGCCTTACAGACAAAAAGTAGCTACTGCATTAAGCGAAGTAGTTGCAGAAAATAAATA
>CANHOY010000025.1 GCA_947462495.1 Bacteroidota bacterium | reverse complement strand
CTGTCATTTTGGTCGCGTTGTTAAATTGATCATCCTTGTCATCTTTAAAAGCACCATAATCAATATCCGCATTGTAACTTGTTTGGTGGGTGGAAACTTTTAAATTCCAATGGGGGTTAAAAGTATAGTTGATATTGGCAAACCAATTTTTATTCGCATACCCATCTTTATCAAAATTATTTTTTCCAGTAATATCTGTTGCAGAAGAAAATCCTGTAGCTGTTTCATTACCATAACCAACGGCATAATTGAATTTACCAAGGGTGTTGCTGTGTTGTAGATTCATTTTTTGCGTACCATAGCTACCTGTACTAAAATCTCCCGAGAAACTGGGAATAGATTTATTTTTGGTAATAATATTAATAACGCCCCCAATAGCATCCGATCCGTACAAAGTACTTTGGGCGCCTTTTAAAATCTCCACCCTTTCAATTTGATTTAAGGGCACCAGGTTCAAATCAAATTCATTGCTAATCATGGAAGGATCACCCACCGGCATCCCATCTATTAAAATTAAAGTCCGACCACTGGAAGCACCACGCATGAATATGCTTGGGACTGTTCCAGCATTGCTTAAACTTCCAGGTAGATACAAGCCTGCTTGCTCATTTAAAATTTGTGCAATACTTCTTCCAGCATTGGCCTGAATTTGCGCAGCGTTAATAATGGAGACCACTTTACCAGTACCATTTTGTTTTTGCTCCACTTTGTTGGCCGTGACAATCACTTCTTCCAATGTGTTGGTGTTTAAGGAATCTTTTTGAGATTTTTCTTTTTGCCCAAAGGCAAGGGAGGTGGCAATAAGGCACACCGAGAGCATGATTAATTTTTGGCTCATTGTTTTGTTTTTTGAGTGAACAATGAGCTTCCTGGAGAAAGAGAACCATAATTGATTAAGGAGAAGAAGAGGGAAGCATTTAGATAATAAATACAATTCGGCTCTATAACATCTGCGCTTAATTTTTTACAATCCCTGCTTTTTACCCGAAAGCTGTTGATTTTTTAAACTAGGCAGGTCTTCTGGCTTGTTCTTGAGGATGCATCCTTCCCAAATTGCTTCAGTGGATTTTTTTTGCATCAATTGCTTTTCAGCAATGAACTCACAGCTACGGGAATAGCCCCCGATTTTAACGGGATTCCCTTTTAATCATTTGCATGAACCTAATTCTGAATCAAATTTAGGATTTATATGCCCCAAGCAGGTTTTAATTACTAACGGCTTGTTGAAAACTTAGCCCTTTTTATTATATTGAGCATTCATTGAATCCTATGAAACAAAAGCAGTCTATTAATTTGTTTAGTCTAACCATGATTGTGGTAAGTTTGGTCATTGGGATGGGCATCTTTAAAACGCCTGCAACTATTGCGGCGAAGTCGGGCACCCCACTTATTTTTTTTAGTGCATGGCTTATTGGAGGACTGATTGCTTTATTTGGAGCGCTCACTTATGCCGAAATTGGACAAAGACTTCCAGTAATGGGAGGCTATTATAAAGTATTTGCACATTGCTATCATCCAGGTGTTGGTTTTACAATCAATGTTTTAATTCTTATCAGTAATGCCGCTTCTTTAGCGGTAGTAGCTTTAATTGGCGCCGACTATGTGAGTGATTTATTATTTGGTCAACCCTCTGGAACTTTATTCAATATTATAGTGGCTTCGGTTTCGGTGGGGCTTTTTTACATTGTTAATTTATTGGGGTTAAAAACAAGTAGTCGCACGCAAAATATTTTAACGGTGGTGAAAATTTCTTTAATCGTTTTATTAATTTCTTCTTTATTTAAAGGGGTAACGGTTCCTCCACATGGAATTAATGAAGGGAAAATTTATACCTACGATGGAACCAATGGTGCTTTATTGTTATTAGTAAGTTTGGTATCGGTTTTTTTTACCTATGGCGGTTATCAGCAAACGATCAATTTTGGATCGGAGGTAAAGTCGGCTAAAACCATGCAAAGAGGAATTGTAGTAGGTATATTAGTAGTGTTATTTTTATACTTAGCCATCAATTATACTTATATTAAAGTAATTGGGTTTGATCAAATGAAAAATGCCAATGCGATTGGTTCCCTATTATTTGAAGCCTGGTTTGGAAAATTTGGTGCCAAGGTTTTTGATTTTGCGATGGTACTAAGTGTGTTGGCTTATGTGAATGTTATTTTAATGAGTAACCCCAGGGTGATGTTTGCGATGAGCGAGGATAAAGTACTTCCTGCCATCTTTCAAAAAAAACATCCTAAAACAGATGCGCTGGTTCCTGGATTAACCGTTTTTGCTATTGTTACAATTTTGGTTACTTTTTTTGGCAAAGGGGTGGACGATGTTTTAAGTTTTAGTATTTTCTTAGATTGCTTGGGCATGAGCACTTCTGCAGCCACACTTTTAATTTTAAGAAATAAAAAACAAGGAGATGGGGTAGTGACAGGAGCCCTTAAAAAGTGGACACCTATTTTTTGTGTCATTTTTGTGATTGCTTATGCTTTGGTGGCGGTTGCGGTGGTTATAGACAAGCCTTATTCAGCCTTTACCGCCATGGCTTTAGTGGCATTGGTGCTTATTATTTACCGCATTTTTTATTATAAAAAGCAGCCTTCCAGCGCTAATTCCTAGGGAAATGGGGCTTGCGGTTCTTGAAAAAGCATTTTTAAAGCCTTTCATCTCTATTTATTGCTGCTCAGCCGATGCCTTTTCCGTCTGTCTAAAAATTAGTCAACTACTGCTTATTAGATTACTTTTGTACCGTAAAAAAGCGTTCTAATTATATACTTATGAAATACCTATTTTCTTTACTCCTGTTTTGCGGGGCTTTAAGCCTTAAAGCGCAAGAACCAGCTCAATGGGATCTAAAATCCTGTGTTCAATATGCTATCCAGCACAATATTTCCGTTCAACAAGCAGATGTGTCTGCCAGATTAGCAAAATTACAGGCTCAATTAGCTAATTCTAATCGTTTGCCAACTATAAATGGTTCTACTGGGATGGGGATGAGGTTTGGTAGGTCTATTGATCCTACCACCAATGGTTTTTCTAACACTCAATTTCTCTACAATAACTTTGGTCTAAATGGTGGGGTGCAAGTATTCAATGCAGGAAGATTGAAAAATAATGCAGAGGCTTCTAGTTTGAGTTGGTATGCTAGCGAAGCGGATAAACTTACTATTGCTAATGACATTTCAATGAATGTTGCCACTTTCTATTTACAAATTTTATCGGCTATTGAGCAAGCTGAAATTGCAAAAATACAAATACAACAAACCAAAGAGCAATTAATAGCAACAGCTAAAAGAGTAGAAGTGGGTTTGTTGCCTGAATTAAATTTATTAGAATTAGAAACGCAATTGGCGAATGACAGTAGTAGTTATATCACTGCTATTTCTTCGGTGCAGCAAACTAAATTAAACATGATGGCTTTGTTAAATTTAGACGCGTCCAATCCATTTGAAATTATAGCTCAACCAGTGGATCAAATTAAATTACAAGCCTTCGCCGATTTGCAACCCGATTATGTATTTAATCTAGCTGCTCAAAATATGCCTAATGTAAAAGCGGCAACCCTTAGAGTAAAAGCAGCTGAAAAAAATACTTTAGTAGCTAAAGCAGGTTTCTATCCTACTTTAAGTTTTGGATACAATTTAACTTCTAACTTTTCCAATCAATCTAAAGATTGGGGAAGAGTTTGGAATGGATGGAATACGCAAGTAGGTAATAATTTTGGTCAGAACGTTGGCTTACAAATGAGCATTCCTATTTTCAATGGCAATCAATCAAAATTAAATTATCAACAATCCAAGTTAAATTTAAGTAGCGTAATGCTTCAGGCAGATAATACTGAGCGTAAATTAAAGCAAGATATTTATTCGGCTTATACCAATGCGGTAGTAGCCTATAATAAATTAAATGCTGCTCAAAAAGCATTAACCTCTTCTGAAAAAACATATCAATTCGCTACCAAGCGTTATGAATTAGGTTTGCTGGGTACCATTGAATTATTGAACAATCAAAATAATTATTTAAAAGCTAAAGTTAATTTTAAAACGGCTCAATATGAGCATGTATTTAGAATTAAACTTTTAGAATTTTATAAAGGAGAAGCATTAACATTATAGTAGCATTAAATAAATCAAAATGAATAAGAAATTAATTTGGATACTGGTAGGTTTAGTAGCAGTCATTGCTTTATTGATTGGCTTAAAAAAAGCCGGTGTCATTGGAAAGGAAGAAGGTATGGAAGTGACTTCCGAAAAAGTTCAGTTAAGAACTATTACTGAATCGGTAAATGCCAGCGGAAAAGTATATCCTGAAGTGGAAGTTAAAGTGAGTCCAGATATTTCTGGTGAAATTGTAAATTTATATGTGGAGGAAGGCGATAAAGTAACCAAAGGCCAAGTACTTGCTAAAATTTATGCCGATATATATTCTTCTCAAAGAGATCAAATTACGGCTAGTGTAAATCAAGTAAAAGCGCAATACGAAAATGTAAAAGCAGCTTTGAGTGGATTTAAAACTAGTTATGAAAATACAAAAGCAAGTTACGAGCGTTATAAAAAATTATTTGCTGATAAAATTGTGTCAAGATCTGAATTTGAGCAAACTGAACAAGCGTATCGTTCTGCTGAATCGGCTTTCAATTCTGCTAAGGAAACCATTAAAAGTGGAGCAGCGCAAATACAAGGAGCCAATGCGCAATTAGCACGTGCCGAAAAGGATTTATCAAGAACTATTATTACCTGTCCAATGGATGGTATAGTGAGTTTAATGAATGTAAAGAAAGGGGAAAGAGTGGTAGGTACCGCTCAAATGACCGGTACTGAAATGTTGCGTGTGGCCGATATGAAAAGTATAGAAGTGAGAGTGGATGTTGGAGAAAATGACATCACTAAAGTGAAAATAGGCGATACGGCTTTGGTAGAGGTAGATGCTTATAATAATAGAAAATTTAAAGGAGTAGTATACAAAATCGCCAATCCAATTACGTCAACATCTACAGGTGTGGCTTCTACTTCGGAAGTAGCTAACTATAAAGTACACATTAGATTGCTTCCAGAAGGCTATACAGATTTGGTAAAGGATAATAATATATTCCCATTTAGACCAGGTATGACTGCAAGTGCAGACATACAAACCAAATCAAAGGTGAATGTAATTACGGTTCCATTAAATGCAGTAACCACTAGAGACAAAGATGGACAAGGGAAAGACACAAAAGTATCTAGTACTAAAACAGATGACAAAGCGGCTCCAAAAACTGAAACCGGCGATGATATGACTGAAGTGGTTTTTGTATTACAAAAAGACAATAAGGTAAAAATGGTTAAAGTTAAAACTGATATTCAGGACTTAAATTATATTGAAGTAGTAGGATTAAAAGTAGGAGAAGAGGTAATTACCGGTCCTTACAGTACTGTAAGTAAAACTTTGAAAGAAGGAGATTTAGTTAAAATAGTTACTAAAGAAAAGCTGTTTGAAGAAAAAAAATAAAATCTAATTCATTGTAAAAAAAGGGGTCCATTTAAAAATGGGCCCCTTTTTTGTTGAGTTTCGTATGTTTGCAGTATGGAAGCAAAAAAAGTAGGGATAATTGGAAGTGGTAGTTGGGCTACAGCCATTGCTAAAATTGTTACGGATAACAACCATTCTATTAATTGGTGGGTAAGGCAACCTGCTAATATTGATTATTTTATTAAGCGACACCATAATCCACATTATCTTAGGAATACCTATTTCGATGTTTCGAAAATTAATTTCTTTTCTGAAATAAAGCAGGTGATTGAGCAGTCTGATATACTTGTTATTGCAGTCCCTTCTATTCATATGGAAGCATCTCTCAATGGGGTTAATGCCAATCTGTTGAAAGGGAAACAAATTGTTTCTGCAGTAAAAGGGGTGATGCCAAAACACAATATTCTACTTCATGAATATTTATACAAAGCATTTAATTTTCCATTAGAGCACTATTTTACTTTATTGGGGCCTAGCCATGCCGAAGAAGTGGCAGCCGAGCAATTGTCTTATTTAACTTTTTCAGGCCTTGATTTGAAGGCTACTGAATTGATTGCGCAATTTTTTGAAACAGAATACATCAATACAAGAGTTAATAACGATGTTATTGGTGTACAATATGCTGGAGTAGCAAAAAATATTTATGCATTGGGTGCGGGTATAGCCCATGGGCTGGAATACGGGGATAATTTTTTAAGTGTTTTTATTGCTAATGCGGCCAATGAAATGCAACAATTGCTAAAGTCAATCATGAGTCAAGAAAATAGTAATGGTGTTAATTATGACTCTTCGGTTTATTTAGGAGATTTATTAGTAACCTGTTATTCCTTACACAGCAGAAATAGGACTTTTGGAAATATGATTGGCAAAGGTTATTCAGTTCGTGCTGCGGAACTAGAATTGAATATGGTGGCCGAAGGATACAATGCCAGCAAATGTATTGTTGCTATGAATGAAAAAAATAAAATTTCTTTGCCCATTTTAACAGCTATCTACCAAATTTTATGGGAAGGCCATGACCCCGCAGAAGCCTTTAAGCAAATTGAAAAAACACTAGTCTAGTAGTTGTTTGGATAATTTATTTTCACTCGTTAGTCCAAAAAAAATCACTTGCAATTCCATCTGCGAAGAATTTTGCTTCCTTAGTTAAGCGATAGCCTAAATCGGTTTTTTGTAATTGTTTTTTATGCTCAAAATTGGTCGCAATTATTTTTACATGCGCTTCATATCTTTCTCCAAATTCATTTTTAATCTTCTCCAATGAAAACCCTTCCATTTGTCTGAGAGAGATCATCATGTATTCATTGAACCTAGTGGTGTTATCTAAGGTTTCAACTTCAAAAGGAACGGTATTGTTTTTGATGGATTGAAAATACAATTGATTATTAGCTATATTCCATTGTCTTGAATGAATATTAAAAGAGTGTGCGGCAGGGCCTAAACCTAAATAAGGAATTCCATTCCAATAATTACTGTTGTGCTTGCTTCTACAATTGGGTTTTGAGAAATTTGAAATTTCATAATGTTCCCAACCTGCTTCATCAAGTGTTTGTACAATCAATTCAAATTGCCTTGCTTGTTGCACCGTATCCACCTGCTGCATACTCTTTTTTTCAATCATGGTGTACAAGGCTGTTTTTTCTTCTACGGTTAAAGCGTAACAAGATATATGTGGAATGTTATAGTTTAATAAAATTTGCAAGTCTTCGGCAAGGTCTTGGTCGCTTAAATGCGGCGTCCCGTATATTAAATCTGCACTAATATTGCTAAAGCCAGCTGCTTTTGCATTGGCAATAGCGGCATGTGCTTGCTGAATGCTGTGTGCACGGTTCATCCAGGCCAAGGAATGGGGTTGAAAACTTTGTATGCCAATACTCAAACGATTAACACCCATCTCCAACCAATCCTGCGCTTGTTTTGCTGTTAAATCGTCCGGGTTGGCTTCCAATGTAAATTCTAAGTCTTGGGACAAGTCAAAGGAATCCTTGATTTTATTAAAAATAGATTGAATTGCCTCTTTACTTAAAATAGATGGGGTACCGCCGCCAAAATACAAGGTTTCTATTTTTCCTGTTAGGTATTTTTGTTGTAGATCTATTTCTATAAGAAGCGCTTCTGTAAATTCATTAATGTACTTGGTTTGGGTAGAAAAATGAAAATTACAATAATGGCAGGCTTTTTTGCAAAATGGGATATGTATATAAATGCCTGGCATAGTAAGTATTGGTGAACAAAGCTAGTTATTAGTTACTAATTCTGCATTAGGATACTTATTTTTGTGCTAGATGTGGACAATACTAAAAAAAGGAACCTGGCTACTAGGGGCATTGCTCTTTTTGAGTTCGTTTACTCAAAAAAATAATAACTTATTGAATCAGGACACTGCGGGTCAAGTTCTAGATAGCCTGCTTAAGAAAGATACGCTTTTAATTAAGTATGTTCCAGTTGTCCCTAATTCTTTTCAAGTTGCTGATGCTTGGTTTATTCAAGCCAATCATAATTTAATAGTAGACTCTAATTTTAATAGCTTAAAAGAATATAGAGCATACTATAGCAATCATAAAAATGCGTTTGAATTGTATTTTAAAAACACATTGAATAATAACGATAATCAAATTATTTATAAAATTGAACAAAGATTTTCCTTGCCAGACAAAGATTTTTTATTTTATTTAATAGTGGCCATTCTTTTATTGTATGGTTTTATCAATACTATTTATCCTCAATATTTTCCAAAATTATTTAGTCAGTTTAATCAGTCAACTACTCGGATGTTGCAAAATAGAGATCAGCTTTTGCAAAATGGGTTTGCTTCCTTAACCTTAAATATTTGTTTTATTTTAAGCTTTTCATTGATGGCTTCTTTACTTATTTTCAATAATCACTTACTCCCAATTTCTTTTTGGCAAGGCTATTTATACATTTCCCTTTTTTTTACAACCTTATATCTCGTTAAATACATTTGTCTTGAAGTGGCTGGAGCAATTTTTAATACAAGGGAGTTGGTGAAATCATACGTTTTTGTTGTTTTTATGGTTAACAAGGTATTGGGGTTTTTATTGGTTCCCTTTGTCTTAATTCTGGCCTTTGCTAAGCCTATGTATTATACTGCTGCCATCTATGGGGCGGCAGGGGTATCAGTCTTATTACTATTATATAGGTATTTATTTTCAATAACGTCTGTCAGGAATAAATTACATTTATCGTCTTTTCATTTTTTTCTATACCTTTGTGCTTTCGAAATATTACCTCTTTTAATTTTGTATAAATTGGTAGTTCAGTATTTTGGCGGGACCTACTAATTTTAAAAGTGAAAAACGTAAAAGATATGAGCGAAGAGAAAAAAACGACAAGCGCAAAGGCAGCAAAAAAAATACTTATTTCACAAGCCCGTCCTGAAAGTGAAAAATCTCCTTACTTTGATTTAGAGCGAAAACATAAAGTTTCTTTACATTTTCATCCCTTGATTGAGCTTATCGCAATTCCTTCCAAAGACTTTAGAAAAAATAAAATTGATATCGCTGCATTTTCTGCAGTTATTTTTACAAGTAAACATGCCATAGATCATTTTTTTAGAACTTGTGATGAGTTAAAATTGAGTATAAGTCAGGATACTAAATATTTTTGCGTAACCGAGTCGGTGGCTTTGTATCTTCAGAAGTTTATCATGTACCGAAAGCGTAAAGTGTTTTTTGGCGCAGATGGTACTAATAAGAAATTATTTGATGTGTTAAATAAACATAAAGGCAACGAAAAATTCCTTTATGTATGTAGCGAAAATCAGCAAGACAATGAGATTGTGAACTGGCTTAAAGATCACGAATGTGAGTTTGATCTTGGCTATATGTATCGTACTGAGTGTAGTGATATAAAAAAAGTTTTAAAAGAACATGACTTTGATGTGATTTGTTTATTTACACCAAGTGGTTTAAAGAGTTTATTTCAAAACAAGCCAGACTTTAAACAAAATGGAACTGCCATTGGCGCTTTTGGTGTTAGTACCTGTAAGGCGGTGGAAGAAGCGGGACTAAATTTACATATCAAGGTACCTAGCCCACAAACCCCAAGCATGATAGCAGGCTTGGACCAATTTCTTTCCTCTAATAGTAAAAAGAAATAAATAAATTGCATTCCATGAATGCAAATCCTCCATTTACCAATAAGCTCATACACGAGAGCAGTCCTTATTTATTACAGCATGCGCATAATCCTGTGGATTGGATGGCTTGGTCTGCAGAAATTTTTCAATTGGCAGAAAAACAAAATAAACCTATTTTATTAAGTATTGGGTATGCTGCTTGTCATTGGTGTCATGTAATGGAAAGAGAAAGCTTTGAATCGGAAGAAGTGGCTACCTACATGAATACTCATTTTATCAATGTTAAAGTAGATAGAGAGGAACGTCCCGATGTGGATCATATTTATATGGATGCATTGCAAGCCATGACAGGTGCAGGTGGATGGCCTTTAAACATTTTTTTATTACCTAATGGGAAACCATTTTTTGGAGGCACTTATTTTCCACCTATTGCTATGCATCAAAGAGCTTCTTGGATGGAGGTATTAAAAAGTGTACAGGAAGCGTATGTGCGTCAACCTGAGAAATTAATAGAGCAATCAGAAAACTTAACGAATCATATTGCAAAAACTGGTAAGGCTTTGTTGGGTAATAATATGACTATTGAAAATGTCAATGAGCCGCTTGCTACTAAAGAAGAACTCACCTTAATTGGAAATAGAATTTTACAAAATGCCGATACGCAGTGGGGTGGTTTCGGAGCGGCTCCTAAATTTCCACAAACTTTTTCCATTCAAATGTTGTTTCGGAATTATTATATCAATCATCATGAAGCTTCGATGGTGCATGGGGTAAGGTCCTTAGATAAAATGATTCAGGGTGGAATTTATGATCATATAGGAGGTGGGTTTTCAAGATACAGTACCGATGTTCAATGGCAGGCACCTCATTTTGAAAAAATGTTGTATGACAATGCTTTGTTGTTAACGGTGTTGGCAGAAGCCTATCAAATTACTAAAAAAGATGATTATAAAATGGTGATAAAAGACACCATTCAGTTTTTGGATAGGGAGCTTGCTAATGAAGCTGGCGGCTATTTTGCTGCATTAGATGCGGATAGTGAAGGGATAGAAGGGAAGTATTATACCTGGACCTATGAAGAAATAAAAAGGCATCTTGATCCTGCAATTTTTGAAAATTTTTGTGCTTATTACCAAATCAAAGAAGAAGGTAATTGGGAGCATACGAATATTTTATGGGCTCAAAATAATTTAGAAGAGGAAAGGGAAGCCTCTTTTGAAAAAGCTAGAAAAATATTATTTACCGAAAGAGCAAAAAAAATTAGACCCGCTTTAGATTATAAAATAATTTTATCCTGGAATAATTTAATGGTGATTGCACTTTGTAAATGTTTTGGTGCGTTAGGGGAAGAAAAGTATAAGCAAAAAGCTATTGCAACCATGCAATGGTTAGAGCTAAATTTATACAACGAATCACAAAATTATTTTTATCATACCCATACCAAAGGGAATAAAAAATCCTATGCTTTTTTAGAAGACTATGCTACTTTAATTCAAGCGTATATTCAATTACAAATTATTACAGGAGAAGTTGCTTATTTAGAAAAAGCAAAACAATGGACCGAATATGTTCAAATTCATTTTTTGGATGAGGAATCTATTTTTTATTATTATACAGCCGCTTATCAAAATGATATTATTATTCGAAAAAAGGAACTGTATGATGGTGCACAGCCAAGTGCCAATGCAGTCATGTGTGCCAATTTAATTTATTTAGGGAGTGTTTTTGATCAAACTAAATGGGTGCATCAAGCCGAGCAGATGATTTCCAATATGAAAAAAATGATACTTCAATATCCCAACTCCTACAGTTATTGGGCGCAAAGCTTTAGCCAACTGGCAGCAGGAGGTACAGAATTAGTTTCAGTGGGATTGAATGCACCAAAAGCCATTCAATTCGTATTAGCAAAGTTTTTGCCCCACCATTTGATTCTCTTTACTGAGAAAGAGGTAGAAAATATTATGATGACAATTGGCAAGCAAAGTATTGATAATCAATATTTTATATGTAATAATAATACCTGTTCTGAGCCAATAGGGCATCTCGATGAATTTTTAGCAAATATCTAACAACTAATGTTTTAATTTGCAAACCTTAATTAAGCAGTGTAAATCAATGGTTTCTGCTTAAAAATCATGAAAAAAATTTTATTTAAAAATGTAATTTAATCCCATTTTTTGCGTTCTAGATAGAATAGGTGTTTGGTTAAAAATAAGATATGATAAAAAATTTATATAAGTTGCCTTTAAAATTCCCCCTCATGGTACTTAGTATCTTGATAGGGTCCTTGTTGATGATGGCATTTGAATCCAATAAAGGCACTCCAAAATTCAACTCAGATCCAGCCCATACAGTTCTTATCCCAGGTGGTTCATTTTATATGGGCGCCAGTGATGAACAAATTGACATGGCGATGGTGAATCGAAAAAAATTAGTTTCAGTTCAAAGCTTTTGGATGGATAAAACCGAAATCTCTAATGAACAATATAGAAAATTTGTAAACTATGTGAGTGACTCTTTAAAATATTTAGCGGTATATCTTGGAGGGATTAATCAAACAGAGGATACCTTTAAAGTGGATTGGGTTAGAGCACAAAGAATAAATTTAAATAGTAAAGCAGTTATTGAAAAATTAAATGAATTACTGTTGAGTCCTGACAATCGTTATAAAGGCAAAATTGGAATAGATCCTTTAAAATTAATTTATAAATATTCATATATAGATCTTAAGGCTGCGGCATTAGCTTCTAAATCTTTAGAACTTCCATTAAGTGACTTTTTAGTGACCAAAGAAGAACCCGTTTATCCTGATACCTTGGTGTGGATGCGTGATTTTTCTTATTCTTATAATGAACCACTAACACGCATGTACTTCTCTCATCCATCTTACAATGAGTATCCGGTAGTAGGGGTTACTTGGAAGCAAGCAACTGCTTTTTGTAATTGGAGAACCAATAACAGTGATTATTACAATGGGAAACCTGGCCGTGCAGATGCAAAAATTGATGGTATTTTTCGTTTACCTACTGAGGCAGAATGGGAATATGCTGCTAGGGGTAACTCAAAATCAAATGCCATGTATCCATGGGGATCACCATATACTAGAACAAAGGAAGGACGTTTGTTAGCTAATTTTAAACCAGGTAGAGGCGATTACTTTGGAGGAAATTCTAAAGCAGATAATATTTATACCACCAAGGTTAAAACCTACGCAGAAAACGGGTATAAACTTTTTGATATGGCTGGAAATGTGGCTGAGTGGACTAGTTCTATTTACTATGAAGGAGGTTATAATTTTGTAGGTGATTTTAGTCCCGATATGCAGTACAATGCAAAAGAGGAAGATCCTATTTTAATGAAACGTAAAGTTATTAGAGGAGGTTCTTGGAAAGACATCGCCTATAATTGTCAAGTAAGTACTAGAAATTACGAATATCAAGATACTGCTAAATCTTATATTGGATTTAGATGTGTATTGTCAATGGCTCCAAGAATAAATTAAATCAAGCATACCCAATAAATTTTTATTTAAAACTATTAAATTTTCCAAATGTCAAATACCATTTCTCCAAGAACCAATAAAATTATTAACGTAGTTTTTTCATTGGGAGCAGCTGTTGTTATTATTGCCACCTTGGCTAAAATATTACACCTTGGATGGGCAGATTATGCATTAATACTTGGCTTTATCACGGAGGCCGTTATTTTTACTATTTATGCTTTTTTGCCACCACCAGAAGTAGGTGATTCAACCCATGCACCTCAAACTGGTGCAGTGGATTCGGTAATGTCGCATTTAGAAGCTGCTAAATTAGATGGCGCCGCTTTTGAAAAATTAAGTAATAGTTTTCAACGTTTGAATGATACTGCTATGTATTTAGGCGATTTAGCAGATATGTCTAAATCCAGTAAAGATTTTACCCATAACACAAAAGATGCAGCTATCGCGTTGGGATCCATTAAAGATGCAGCAGCAGGTGTGTCTACTAACTTAGGAAGTTTTGCTTTAGCAACCAATGGAGTAAAAGATTTAAATGAACAATTTCAAATGATGAGCAAAAGCATGGAAGCGATGAATACGTATTATAGCAAACTAGCTGAAGCTTCAAATGCAATGTCCAGCTCGGCAAATGATGCCATTAGAGCGAAAGAGCAAATTGCTTTACTTGCTGATAATTTAACCAAATTAAATCAGGTATATGGCAATATGATTATCGCCATGCAAGGACGTTAATTTTATTTTTTAAAAATTTTATAAAAACTAGTATACATGTCATTACCTAAGGAGCCGAGGCAGAAGATGATCAACATCAT
>CANHOY010000024.1 GCA_947462495.1 Bacteroidota bacterium | reverse complement strand
TCTACCACTTAACCACAGTAAGGTTTATTTAAACAAAATTTAATTCACCGAGTCCAGCAAGTAATCTTTAAGATCAACAGGATTCAAAAAAATATTAATTATGCCACGTTCAAAAAATGCCGTCGCATCCAGAGCAAGAAGAAAGAAAATTTTCGAACAAGCGAAAGGTTTCTATGGTAAACGTAAAAACGTTTATACCGTTGCCAAAAACGTATTAGAGAAAGGTTTAACATACAGTTATGTAGGTCGTAAGTTGAAAAAGCGTGAGTACCGTACTTTATGGATTGCCCGTATTAATGCGGCAGTGCGTGAGGAAGGCCTTACTTACAGCCAATTCATTAACCTGTTAGCAAAGAAAGGATCTGATTTAAACCGTAAGGTTTTAGCAGATTTAGCGATGAACGAGCCAGCAAGTTTCAAAGCTTTGGTTCAATCGGTTAAGTAGGTCGTTTCTTTCTTTTGAGATTTTAAAACCCTCCTCGATAATTCGAAGAGGGTTTTTTTTATAATTCCCCTCGAAATTTCCGTCCCCAATATCCGTTCAAAGAACTATTTTTGTTCTCTAAAAATAACAAGCTAACAACCCTGTTTACAAATGAACAATACCTACACCTCGTTGGTTAATCAAACCTTTCATTTTCCACAAGAAGGTTTTGAAGTGGATGACAATGGTTATTTACAATTTAATGGACTTGATTTAAAAGCCATCATTGAAAAACATGGTACTCCCTTAAAATTAACTTACCTACCTAAAATAGGGATGCAGATAAAAAAAGCAAAGCAAATGTTTGCAGCAGCTTTTAAAAAGCATAAATACGAGGGGGAGTATTTCTATTGTTATTGTACTAAGAGCTCTCACTTTTCATTTATAGTGGAAGAGGCTTTGTCGCACAATGTGCATTTAGAAACTTCCTTTGCTTACGATATCGACATCATTAATCAATTGTATAAGCGTAGAAAAATTAATAAAGAAATTTTTATTATTTGCAATGGCTATAAGCAAAAGTTGTACATGAGTAGAATATCTAAATTAATTAATACCGGGTTCAAGAATGTGATACCAGTGTTAGACAATAAAGAAGAATTACAATTTTACAAACGCAATACCAAAGAGCCATTTAAATTAGGAATTCGTGTAGCTTCCGAAGAAGAGCCTAGTTTCCCTTTTTATACTTCAAGATTAGGTATAAGAGCAAAGGATATACTTGAGTTCTATGTTGATGAAATAGAAGGGTATGAAGATAAGTTTCAATTAAAAATGCTGCATATCTTTTTAAATAAAGGCATTAAGGATGATATTTATTATTGGTCAGAATTAAACAAGATTATCAACTTGTATTGCCAGCTTAAAAAAATATGTCCTGAATTAGATTCCATTAATATTGGAGGTGGTTTCCCCATTAAGCATTCTTTGGGCTTTGAATATGATTATCAATTCATGATCAATGAGATTGTGTCTAATATAAAGAAGGCCTGTAAAAAGGCAAGAGTTCCCATGCCTAATATCTATACTGAATTTGGAAGTTTTACAGTAGGAGAGAGTATGGCGCATATTTATAAAGTACTTGCCGAAAAGAAACAAAATGATAGAGAGTGTTGGTATATGATTGATTCTTCTTTCATAACTACTCTACCAGATACCTGGGGTATTGGAGAGAAGTTTTTAATGCTCCCAGTAAATAAATGGGAAAATGATTATCAGCGTGTGGTGTTAGGTGGACTTACTTGTGATAGCCATGATTATTACGATTCAGAGGAACATATTAATGAGGTATTCTTACCTAAGCTTAAAAATGATTTAATAGAAGAAAAGACAGAAGAGAATAATGAGTCTTTGTATGTAGGCTTTTTTCATACAGGGGCCTATCAAGATCAAATTAGCGGCTATGGAGGAATCAAGCACTGTTTAATTCCTTCACCAAAGCATGTGATTGTAGAAAAAGATGCTAAAACTGGGAAGTTGGTAGATTGGGTGTATGCAAAAGAGCAAACAGCACAATCGATGCTGAAGATACTAGGGTATTTAAGATAGTTAAAAATACTACTATCTATAATTTATCAATTACAACGAATTAATAAAAATAAAAGGCCCCCGAAAAATCGAAGGGCCTTTTTTAGTTTAGCTAATCCTTATTTAATGCTAATCACTGTTTTAGGAGTGTTACTTGATTCTTTTAGAGGAAGTGAAAGTGTTAGAATACCATGTTCCATTACGGCGTCAATGGCTTCAATATTTATTTTCTCATCCAAGCTAAAAGTTCTTTTAAAGGACTTGACACTAAATTCCTTTTTAATAAGCTTTTCTACTTTTGGTTCCTTGTTTTCTTTGGATTGGAAACTAATTGTCAAAAGTCCTTTTTCCATTTGTATGCTCACTTCTTCTTTTTTGATACCTGGAACTTTTAATTCAATGCTAAATCCTTTTTCATTTTCATGAATATTTACGGGTGGATAATAAGCATTTGTTGTTGGAAAAAAATCATCCATTAAATGTCCAAACACGAAAGGGTTTTGTTTTAAAGTTGTCATATTGTTTTTGTTTAGTTTTATGAAATTTGAACATTTTATCTATTACAAATGCTATTCCAGGGCTAAATCAATGTATTTTAATGACATTATGACATATTATCTTTGTGTTAACTGCCGATATGGCTTCAAAACAAATTTGTAGGGCATTTTTAAAATCCCTAATTTTGGTACAAATAGTAGATGTTATGTACCCTGAAGAGATCGTTTTACCAATGAAGGCCGAGTTAGTTGATAATGGATTTGAAGATTTAACTACAGCCATGGAAGTGGAGAACGCCGTGAAAAAAGATGGTACAACATTGTTAGTGATTAATTCTGTTTGTGGTTGTGCTGCTGGCGCATGTAGACCAGGTGTTTTAATGGCGATTGCCAATGCAACTATCAAACCAGATTACATCACTACCAGTTTTGCAGGTTTTGATATAGAAGCGGTTAATAAAGTAAGAGAATTACAGTTACCTTATCCTCCATCTTCACCAGCAATTTTATTATTTAAAGATGGTCAATTAGTCAATATGGTGGAAAGACACCAAATTGAAGGTAGACCGGCTCAATTGATTGCACAACACTTAATTACAGTATTCCAAGAACATTGTAATTAGTAAAAAATATTTATCAACAGTTTTTGTTTTTAGATGGGTTAGTAAACACGGCCGCACTTTCTAGTGTGGCCTTTTTTTTTCGTACATTGCATTACTTATTTATACCACAATATGTATCCTAATTTATACTACTTAGTTGAAGATTTGTTTGGAATTAAATTAACAGCTTTAAAGTTGGTTAATTCATTTGGATTTTTTGTTGCACTCGCATTTATAAGTGCAGGGTATGTATTGTTTTCTGAAATTAAAAGAAAAGAAGCCTTAGGTGAATTTGGCTATATAGAAGAAAAAATGATGGTGGGCGCCTCAGCCACTATTTCAGAATTGGTTACTAATTTTTTCTTTGGTTTTTTATTTGGTTATAAGATAGTTGGAGCGTTTACCATCGAAAATGCTTTAAATAATACGCAAGCTTTTATTTTGTCCTTAGAGGGGAATTTTGCAGCTGGCTTTGTGGTGGGACTCTTGTTTTTGTTTTTAAAATGGAAAGAAAAGGATAAGGCTAAATTGGCTAAGCCAGAAGCCAGGACTGTATTGGTGTGGGCGCATGACCGAGTAGGGGATGTGGTTTTAACAGCAGCTTTATGGGGATTTATTGGGGCTAAAATTTTTCACAATCTTGAAAACTTTGATGAATTAGTTAAAGATCCTATTGGTTCTTTATTATCATTTAGCGGACTTACTTTTTATGGTGGACTTATTTTAGCAACGATTGCAGTAATTGTTTATATAAGAAAATATAAAATTAGGGTCATTCATTTTGCAGATGCGATGGCACCTACTATGCTTTTTGCTTATGCTGCGGGTCGTATTGGTTGTCATATTAGTGGAGATGGTGATTGGGGTATAGCTAATTTATCTCCAAAACCATTTACTTGGTTACCGGATTGGATGTGGGCCTATACTTATCCGCACAATGTAGTGAATGAAGGGGTGGCCATTCCGGGCTGTGTTGGTAGTTATTGCAATCAACTTCCTTTGCCCGTATATCCGAGCACTTTTTTTGAAATTGTAATTATGTTTATACTGTTCCTTATTATGTGGAGCTTCCGTAAGAAAATCACTCAGCCAGGAATTTTAACTGGGATCTATTTCTTGTTTGCTGGCGGGGAACGTTTCTTTATAGAAAAAATAAGGGTCAATAACAAAATAGCTTCCTTGCCTTTTCAACCTACTCAAGCGGAATTAATCTCCGTATTATTAATTATATTAGGATTCGTTTTCTTAATAATGTCTAAAAAATGGTTCCCAAAAAATATTGTAAAATCTTAAACTTAAAACTATGCCATCCTTTGATATTGCCAGCTCTGTAGATATTCAAACATTGGATAATGCAGTTAATATTGTCAAAAAAGAAATCACAAATCGATTTGATTTTAAAGGCAATCATGTAGTGATTGATTTAAATAAAAAAGAATACGTTCTTAAAATAGAGTCTGATTCTGAAATGAAAATTCAGCAAATCTTAGATGTATTATTAAGTAGGTCGATGAAACAGGGAATCGATGCCTCTGCCTTTGATTTTTCCAAGGAGGCCTTCCCCAGTGGAAAAATCTTTAAGAAGGATGTTTCCGTGAAAAATGGCTTAAAGCAGGAAGATGCCAAAAAAGTGGTCAAACATATTAAAGAGAGTGGCCTAAAGGTGCAGGCGGCCATTATGGACGATATTGTACGTGTTACGGGCAAGAAAATCGATGATTTACAAGAAGTTATCGCTTCTTGTAGGGCTGGGAACCTGGGCTTGCCGCTTCAGTACATCAATATGAAGTAATTGGGCTAATGCCTTATTAACCCCCTTAAAATTTGGCTAAAACCTAGGTTTAGGCTAAATTTGCGTCCTATTAAATAAATTGTACGGCAAAACCCGTACATCCTTAAAAATCATACATATGAGAGAAGGTATCCATCCAGAAGCGTATCGTTTCGTTGTGTTCAAGGACATGAGTAACGGTATTCAATTCTTAGGCAAATCAACTGCACAAACCAAAGAAACAGTATTGTTCGAAGACGGTAAAGAGTATCCAATTATCAAATTGGAGATTTCTAACACTTCACATCCTTTTTACACAGGTAAAAACATGTTGGTTGACACAGCTGGTCGTATTGATAAATTCAACAAGCGTTACGCCAAGAAAAAATAAAAGAGAGACAATTAAAAAACATTTCTTTTTATACTTATTCAAACCCTTTCTTACGCAAGTAAGAGAGGGTTTTTTGTCAAGAAAGACTATTGTGTACTTATCTTTGTAAAGGTTAAAATATAAAATATGCAAAAACTAGATATACTTGCTTTTGGTGCTCATCCTGATGATGTTGAGTTGGGTTGTGCGGGTGCCTTGTTGGTAGCCGTATCAGAAGGAAAGACAGTTGGCATTGTAGATTTAACCAAAGGGGAACTAGGCACAAGAGGCACTACTTCACAAAGATTAAAAGAAGCTCAATTGGCTTCTGAAGTAATGGGGATTGGAGTAAGAGAAAATTTAGGGATGTCGGATGGTTTTTTTGAGAACAATAAAGAAAACCAATTTGCGATAATTGAAACCATCAGAAAGTATCAACCTGCCATTATATTTTGTAATGCTCCCGAAGATCGACATCCAGATCATGGTCGTGCGGCTCAATTAATTGTGGAGGCTTCGTTTTTATCTGGTTTGGTTAAAATACAAACTACACACAATGGTATAGCGCAAGCACCCTGGAGACCTACTCAAGTTTTTCATTATATACAATCAAGAAATTTAACACCTAATTTTGTGGTAGATATTAGTGCTTTTATGGATAAGAAAATGGAAGCCATCTTAGCCCATAGTTCTCAATTTTACGATCCTAATTCAACCGAGCCGGACACTTTTATTTCTGGTAATGCATTTTTAGATTTTGTAAAAGGGAGAGCAAAAGAATTAGGTCATCAAATAGGAGTAGCGTATGCCGAAGGGTTTATCACTCAAAAGTTATTAGGTATTCGTAGTTTTGATGCCATCATTCAAAAAACAACCTAGCGTAAACAAAATTGCTATGGGCAACAAAAATGATAGCGTAATCAATTAATTTTGTAATAGTTTTTAATTCATAATTATGGCCATTGTTAAAGTAGGATTAGTTCAAATGACATGTGAGGCATCTAAAACTGCCAACACAGCAAAAGCTATTGAAAAAATTAAAGAAGCTGCAAAAAAAGGAGCCAATATTATTTGTTTACAGGAACTTTTTACTTCCTTGTATTTTTGTGATGTAGAAGCTTACGAAAATTTTAAATTGGCAGAAGCCATTCCAGGAGAAACAAGTAATACTTTAGCCGCACTCGCCAAAGAATTAGGGGTGGTCATTATTGCTTCTTTGTTTGAAAAAAGAGCAGAAGGTTTATACCATAATACCACTGCGGTATTGGATGCGGATGGGACTTATTTAGGGAAGTATCGTAAAATGCATATTCCTGATGATCCTGCTTATTACGAAAAATTTTATTTCACCCCAGGTGATTTAGGCTATAAAGTTTTCAAAACAAAATTTGCCACTATTGGTGTTTTAATATGTTGGGATCAATGGTATCCCGAAGCTGCAAGAATTACCACTTTGATGGGTGCTGAAATGTTATTTTATCCAACGGCTATTGGTTGGGCAACAGCACAGGACGAGGCTACCAATAAAGAACAATACAACGCTTGGCAAACCATACAACGTAGTCATGCAGTAGCCAATGGTGTGCCAGTAATTAGCGTGAATAGAGTAGGCTTAGAACAAAATGGTTTGATGAAATTTTGGGGAGGCAGTTTTGTAAGCAATCCTTTTGGAACTTTATTGTATGAGGCTACCCATGATAAAGAAGAAGTAGCCGTGATTGATATTGATACTGAAAAATCGGATAGCTATAGAACGCATTGGCCATTTTTACGTGACCGTAGAATTGATTCCTATAAACCTATCACAAAAAGATATTTAGATGATGAAGCCGAATAAGAAATAGTATAAAACTAAATCTTATAAAGTTTAATAAAGGAGAAATACATTGACAAACATGACGAACGCTACACCGAAATCTTTAGGCTATTATTTTCCTGCTGAATTTGCACCTCATGATGCTATTTGGTTAAGTTGGCCGCATAAAGAAGAAAGCTGGCCAGGTAAAATAGCCAGTATTTATCCTTCATATACTGAATTTGTAAAAGTAGTTTCCTTAACAGAAAAAGTATGTATAAATGTAGTAGATGAAAAAATGCGTAACTCGGCTCAAAAGATGTTACAATTAGCAGGTGTTAATTTAGAGCGAATTCAATTTTATTTACATCCAACTAACGATGCATGGTGCCGAGATCATGGACCAGCTTTTTTAATAAGAGATAATCCTATAGATCCCAAAGCCATCATTGATTGGAACATCAATGCATGGGGTGGAAAATATCCGCCTTATGATTTAGATGATGTTATACCCACTAGTATTGCCAAAGCCCTGGGCTTGCCAATATTTAATCCAGGTATTATTATGGAAGGGGGCTCGGTGGATTTTAATGGGGCGGGAACCGTCATGACTTCTAAATCTTGTTTATTGAATAAAAATCGTAATCCACATTTAAATCAAACGCAAATAGAAACCTATTTGAGTGATTACTATGGGATTGATCAAGTATTATGGGTGAGTGATGGCATAGTGGGGGATGATACCGATGGGCATATAGATGACACGG
Organism: Bacteroidota bacterium; assembly: GCA_947462495.1. Lineage (GTDB taxonomy): Bacteria > Bacteroidota > Bacteroidia > Chitinophagales > Chitinophagaceae > Sediminibacterium. Next base: position 6,156 of record CANHOY010000024.1, on the reverse strand, counting down.
TTCGTTTTGTCAATGAGGACACAGTGATAACGGTGGTAGAAAATAATGTGCTATCCCCTAATTTTGATATACTTCAACAAAATTTAAAAGAATTAAAACAAATGCGTTTGTTGAATGGCAAGCAATTAAATATTGTGGAATTACCTATGCCTGCTGATGTGATTTATGAGGGGCAACTATTGCCAGCTTCCTATGCCAATTTTTATATTAGTAATGGACATGTGGTGGTACCCACTTTTAAGTGCACAATAGACGATAAAGCCATGCAAATCATTCAATCCTGTTTTCCTACAAGGCAGGTAGTAGGAATTGATTCAACAGATATTATTTGGGGATTGGGAAGCTTTCATTGTTTGAGCCAACAGGAGCCAACAGGTATAACTTTGTAAAAAAATAAATTGGGTGGGTAAAACAAAAAAGTAAGTCAATGCTACTACATAAAAAAACATCCACTATACTGGGGGTCATTTTACTCATTACACTTATTGCATGTAATCATTTTCCCTATGCGAAAACAAATCGTATTTACCAACATCAAAGATCTATTTTAGTAAAACAAATTAAAGAAAATCCAGGTATTCAAATCATCGATCAATTACCTAAATCAAACGAATGGGTAGGGACGACTAATTTTGATTTACGTAAACCTAATTTTGTGATCATTCATCATACGGCTCAAAATTCATGTGAGCAAACTTTAAGAACTTTCACTTTAGAAAGAACTAAGGTTAGTGCACATTATGTAATTTGTAAAGACGGGACCATACATCATATGTTGAATGATTATTTAAGAGCCTGGCATGGGGGCCTTGCTAAATGGGGAAATAATACCGATATTAATTCAAGTTCCATTGGCATTGAATTAGACAACAATGGATTTGAGCCTTTTGATAGTGCACAAATAAACAGCTTACTTTTATTATTGGCCAAATTAAAAGAGGCTTATAAAATACCAGCCAATAATTTCATTGGTCATGGGGATATTGCACCTGCAAGAAAAGTAGATCCAAATATTCATTTCCCATGGACACAATTGGCCATTAACGGCTTTGGTGTTTGGTTTGAACCTACATTGACCGATTCTTTACCCACTGGAATATCTATACCAATGGCTTTATCTATAGTGGGATATGATATTAAAGATACCAATACCGCCATACTTGCTTTCAAGCGACATTTTAGACAAGACAGTACTGCTGCCATGGAGGACCGAGATAAATCAGTCTTAGCTCAATTGATTAAAAATAAATTATCGCACTAACAATTGTTAGCGTAATTTTGTAAAAATTAAAGAGCTATGGATTTCAAGTTAACAGAGGAGCAGTTGATGATTCAAAAGGCAGCTCGTGAGTTTGCAAAACAACAATGTTTGCCAGGTGTCATTGAAAGAGATGAGCATCAAAAATTTCCCAAAGAACAATTAGAGCAATTAGCCGATTTAGGTTTTTTAGGTATGATGGCCTCCACGGAAAATGGAGGAGCAGGAATGGATACCTTGAGTTATGTGATTGCCATGGAAGAAATTAGTAAAGTGGATGCAAGTGTAAGTGTGGCAATGAGTGTAAACAATAGCTTGGTATGTTGGGGTATAGAACATTATGGTACAGAGGAACAAAAGAAAAAATATTTAATACCCTTAGCGCAAGGTAAAAAAGACGGTGCTTTATTTATTGGTGCTTTTTTATTAAGTGAACCAGAAGCGGGTAGTGATGCAACACATCAACATACATCGGCCTTAGATAAAGGAGATCATTATTTATTGAATGGAGTAAAAAATTGGATTACCAATGGATCAACGGCTTCAGTATACTTAGTAATGGCTCAAACGGATGCTTCTAAAGGGCCCAAAGGAATCAATGCTTTTATTATTGAAAAAAATACGCCAGGCATAACAGTGGGTGCAAAAGAAAATAAATTAGGTATAAGAGGAAGTGATACACACTCTGTTTCATTTACAGATGTTAAAGTGCCTAAAGAAAATAGAATAGGAGCGGATGGGTTTGGTTTTACTTTTGCGATGAAAACTTTAAATGGCGGTAGAATTGGTATTGCGGCACAAGCATTAGGTATTGCAAGTGGAGCTTATGAATTAGCATTGGCCTATAGTAAACAAAGAAAATCTTTTGGTAAACCTATACATGAACATCAAGCCATTCAATTTAAATTGGCAGAAATGGCAACAAAAATTCAATCAGCAAGATTACTTTGTTATCATGCAGCTTGGGAAAAAGACCAAGGATTAGATTATACTAACTCCGCAGCAATGGCTAAATTGCATGCAAGTGATACAGCTATGTGGGTGGCTACAGAAGCAGTGCAGGTGCATGGTGGATATGGTTTTGTAAAAGAATACCATGTTGAAAGGTTAATGCGAGATGCAAAAATTACACAAATCTATGAAGGGACCAGTGAGATTCAAAAAATGGTCATTGGAAGAAATATAACTAAATAAAAAGATGTCTGTTCATAAAGAAGCGTATCAAAAAATAAAGGCCATAGTCAATGCGGCAAATGTTACTTTAGTGGCAGTGAGTAAAACTAAGCCCAAGGAGGATATTCTTTCCTTGTATGAGTTGGGACATCGCGTTTTTGGAGAGAACTATGTACAGGAATTAGTAGAAAAAGAAGCGGCATTACCCAAAGATATCCAGTGGCATTTTATTGGACATTTACAATCCAATAAAGTAAAACAAATTGCTCCATTTGTCCATTTAATACATGGAGTGGATGGCGAAAAATTACTTCAAGAAATTAACAAGCAAGCCATCAAATTAAATCGTGTGATTAGTTGCTTGTTACAAGTGCATATTGCGAGTGAAGAAACTAAGTTTGGATTTGATGCTGCAAGTTTATTGGAGTTGATTGATAGTGGCCGTTTGTCTAATTACCCCAATGTGGCAATAAAAGGATTAATGGGTATGGCAAGTTTTACGGAAAATCAAACGATATTAAAAAAGGAATTTGATGGGTTGGCGAATACGTTTAATCAAGTAAAAACAAAATTAAATAATATACATTTTGATACCTTAAGTATGGGTATGAGTGGTGATTATGAACTCGCTATTAAAGAGGGCAGTACGATGGTAAGAATTGGAAGCTTGCTTTTTGGGGCAAGAAATTTAGTATTATAGAATTTAATATTTATAAAAAAAGCTGCCCCTGTTATTAAGGGCAGCTTTTTTATTGGAGCTATTCTAATCTATTTTTATTTATTAGATTTTCCATAATCAAAAACCAATTGACAAAAAGCTTTAACACCAACAATAAATCCAGACTCGTCAAGGTAAAAATCTGGGGTATGATGTGATGCGGCGTCATTTGCATTTGTGCCTTTAGGTAATCCACCTAAGTAAAAAAAGAAACTAGGGGCTTTTTCTGCAAAAAATGAGAAATCTTCTGCTCCAGTTTGCCAAGTAGTTTCGACGATGTTATTTTCACCACCTGCAGCTTTTATTAAAGAGGGAAAAGTTTTTTTAACCAATGCTGGGTCATTGTAGGTGACTAATGTTTTAGTGTCAATGGTTACGTCTGCCGTAGCGCCAGAGCTGGCTGCAATAGCTTTTACAGTATTTTTTATTCTTTCATGAACTTCTTTTTGCATACCACCATCCAAGGTTCTAATGGTACCCGTCATTACGGCTGATTCAGGAATAATATTGGAACGCACACCACTATTAATGGTTCCCACTGTAATCACTAGAGGTGCTTTGGTTAAATCCATTTGACGACTAACAATATGTTGTAGTCCTTCAATAATTTGAGCCGATGCAGCAATTGGGTCAACGCCTCCCCAGGGTTGTGAACCATGACTACCTTTGCCATTTACCTTAATAGTGAACCAGTCAGAAGAAGCCATAAAAGCACCAGACTTATAAGCAATGGTACCCACAGGAATTTGTGATTCAATATGAAGACCAAATACTGCATCCACTTTTGGATGATCTAAGGCACCTTCTTTTATCATTAATGGTGCACCGCCTTCTTCATTACCTGGAGGACCTTCTTCGGCAGGTTGAAATAAGAATACCACTGTTCCAGGAACTTCTTTTTGCATGGCGGTTAAAACTTTAGCCGTAGCCATTAATATAGAAATATGTGAATCATGACCACAAGCATGACTGACTCCTACTTTTTGTCCTGCAAAATCGGTAGTTACTTTAGAAGCAAATGGGATAGGGGTTCTTTCTGTTACAGGTAAAGCATCAATATCAGCTCTTAATGCAACAACAGGACCTGGCTTACCCCCTTTTAAAATAGCCACTACGCCTGTTTTAGCTACAGGATATTGAACTTCAAGACCTAAAGTTTTTAAATAATCTGCAATGTATTTTCCCGTATTAAATTCACGGTTAGATAGTTCTGGATTTGCATGAAAATGTTGTCTCCAACTAATTAATTGAGGTTCGACTTCCTTTACAAGTTGGCTATAGTTTTTTGGCAATTCTTGTGCCCCACTATTAATTGTGAGAAGTACTAAACTTAAAACGATTACACTAATTTTTCTCATAGGTGATTTTATTGATGAATGTATTTTAATGAAAATTTTATGATTGATATTCTCCAAAAACCGATCTTAACACATTGGAAATTTCTCCTAAAGTACAATGTGCTTCTACGGCTTCTATTACGGAAGGCATTAAATTGGTAGAAGATTGCGCAGCATCTTTAATATTTTTTAAGCAGGCAGTAACTTTATTTTGATCTCGTTTTGATTTAAGGATGTTTAATTTTGCAATTTGGGTGGTTCTTATTTGCTCGTCTATTCTTAAAATAGGTATTTTTTCGGCAGTGTCTGATTTAAAATCATTCACGCCCACTATAATTTTTTCTTTTGACTCAATGTCTTTTTGATACGCATAGGCACTTTCAGCAATTTTATTTTGCATGAAACCGTTTTCAATAGCGCTTACGCTGCCTCCTAATTCATCTACTTGTTTCATTAAGTCCAAAGCTTTTTGCTCTATTTCATTGGTTAAATTTTCTACAAAATAACTTCCTGCCAATGGGTCGGCACTATCTGCAATGCCACTTTCGAAAGCAACAATTTGTTGAGTACGAAGTGCAATGCTGGCTGCATTTTCGGTAGGTAGGCCTAAGGCTTCATCATAACTATTGGTATGTAAACTTTGGGTACCTCCTAATACGGCAGCAATAGTTTGTATGGTCACTCTGCTCACATTATTGAGCGGTTGTTGTGCAGTTAAAGTAGCACCACCGGTTTGAGTATGAAAACGAAGCATGAGTGCTTTTTCGTCGGTAGCCCCTAAGTCCTTCATGATTTGCGCCCACATTTTTCTAGCAGCTCTAAATTTTGCTACTTCTTCAAATAAATTATTGTGTGCATTAAAGAAAAAAGAAAGTCTTTTCCCAAATACATTAATATCTAATCCTTTTTCTTTGGCCGCTTGTACATATGCTTTTCCATTACTTAGTGTAAAAGCAATTTCTTGTACCGCGGTGCTTCCTGCTTCTCGAATATGGTAACCTGAAATAGAGATGCTGTTCCATTTGGGTAAATGCATTCCACACCATTCAAAAATATCTGTAATGATACGCATGGACGGTTTGGGTGGATAGATATAAGTTCCTCTGGCCGCATATTCTTTTAAAATATCATTTTGAATAGTACCTGCTAATTGATCGAGCGCAATACCTCTTTTTTTAGCCATGGCTACATACAATGCTAATAAAATAAAGGCGGTGGAATTGATGGTCATTGAGGTGCTAATTTTATCCAATGGAATGTCCTTGAATAAAATTTCCATGTCTTCTAAGGAACAAATGGATACACCTACTTTTCCTACTTCGCCATCTGCTAAGGAATCATCAGCATCATATCCAATTTGCGTTGGCAAATCAAATGCAACACTTAATCCCATCACGCCTTGTGCTAATAAAAAATGATAGCGCTTATTGCTTTCTTCTGCAGTGGAGAAACCGGCATACTGGCGCATCGTCCATAGTTTACCCCGATACATATCTGCTTGCACGCCACGCGTGTAAGGAAATTCACCTGGCAGCAATTTTCCATTTAAATTATCTGGTAAATCTTTGCTGGTGTATACCTTATTGATATCAATTCCACTATCGGTCTTTTTATCCCCTTTTTGCATCCATAAATTTACGAAAAATTAAAAAGAAGGGCTTTAATTATTT
>CANHOY010000023.1 GCA_947462495.1 Bacteroidota bacterium | reverse complement strand
CCGTTCAACGTATTCACCATTCTTGGTATTAATTCTAATCTTCTCCCCTTCATTTACAAATAAAGGTACCATCACGGTAGCTCCAGATTGAATAGTGGCTGATTTTAAAGCACGGGTAGCCGTATCGCCCTTCACTCCGTTTTCGCAATAAGTAATGACCACTTCTATTTTTTCTGGAAGTTCAGCACCAATAGGAAGCTCCGTTTCTGTATTCATAAAAACGAATACTTCAGCGCCATCAATTAAAAACTGAGGGGCATCTATCATTTCTTCGGTCATAGCAATTTGCTCAAAAGTTTCGGTATTCATTAAGTTATAACCGCTGTCATCTTTGTATAAATACTGAAATGTCTTCTTCTCCACACGCACTGGGTGGATGTTCTCCCCACTATTCCAGGTTTTTTCTATCGATCTTTTATTGTCTACCCCTTTTAATTTAGCCCATATTTTAGCAGCTGCACGTGCAGTTTTGTTCTCACCAAATTCTACCACCGAATACAAGTTACCATCCAATTTTAAGATCATTCCGCGACTGATGTCTGAAGTTGTTGCCATAATTGTTTTTTTTAATTTGTCTTAGCGAACGGCAAAAGTAGCACATGAAAGCCATTTATAAAAAATCCTTTAATTTTTGTTGAGAAATAAGCGTAAAAAAACCTTGATTAGCCTATTTTTGCGCCACAAATAACAAAATAACACTCGATGTCAGTATTAGTCAATAAAAACTCGAAAATCATTGTACAGGGATTTACAGGTACAGAAGGAAGTTTCCATGCAGCACAAATGATTGAATATGGAACACAATTGGTCGGAGGTGTAACTCCTGGCAAAGGGGGTACGATGCATTTAGACAGACCCGTTTTTAACACAGTAGCTGATGCCGTAAAAAATACTGGTGCAGATGTAAGTATAATTTTTGTGCCTCCTGCATTTGCAGCAGATGCGATTATGGAAGCAACAGACGCGGGAATAGCATTAGTGGTATGTATTACCGAAGGCATCCCTGTTCAAGATATGGTAAAAGTGAAAAATTATTTACAAGGAAAAACAACTCGTTTAATAGGACCTAATTGCCCAGGTGTGATTACAGCGGAAGAAGCTAAAGTGGGCATTATGCCTGGCTTTATTTTTAAGAAAGGCACCATTGGTATCGTTTCAAAAAGTGGAACCTTAACTTATGAGGCGGCTGATCAAGTAGTGAAAGCAGGCTTAGGTATTACTACCGCAATTGGTATTGGTGGAGATCCAATTATTGGAACCACTACCAAAGAAGCGGTTGAATTATTAATGAATGATCCAGAAACAAAAGGAATAATAATGATTGGCGAAATTGGTGGAAGCATGGAAGCTGATGCGGCCAATTGGATTAAAGACAATTTAAGAAAACCAGTGGTTGGATTTATTGCTGGCCAAACAGCACCTGCTGGTCGTAGAATGGGTCACGCGGGAGCCATTATTGGTGGAGCAGATGATACGGCAGAAGCAAAAATGAAAATCATGGCAGCTTGCGGAATTCACGTATGTGCAAGCCCAGCAGACATTGGCACTACCATGGCTGCTGCTTTAAAATAATTGCAAGAAAAAGTAAAATACATTATCGTTGGTCAAGGACTAGTAGGTACTTGGATGTCCTACTATTTGCAAGAAAAAGGACTATCCTATAAAATCATTAACCATAGTCAAACGCCCTCCGCAACCAGTGTTGCAAGTGGTGTGATGAATCCAGTGACAGGAAGACGCATGGTTCAAACCTGGATGATAGAAACATTGTTGCCCTTTGCAGTGGATGCCTATACCCGTTTTCAAGAAAAAACAGGAGTAACAATTATAAAAAAATCCCCCGTTGCATTAATACATCCTTCCTTACAAATGAAGGAGAGCTTTGATTACAGACTTTCACACGACAATGTTTATTTACAAAAAAATGATTCCTCCATTTGGAAAAATTTTTTCAATACCCCTTATGGAACTGGGGAAATAGATAGTTGTTATTGGATTGATTTAATTCAATTTATAAAGCAAGGACGTGACAAAATAAATGAACACTACATTGAAGACGAATTTAAAATAAACGATTTAAGCATAAATGAAAATGTTGTGGAATGGAAAAATATAAGTGCAGAAAAAGTAATTTTTTGCGACGGTGTTTATTCCATGCAAAATCCATATTTCAAAGCACTTCCTTTCACTCCTAATAAAGGAGAAGCTTTAATTGTAGCCATTGAGGGTTTACCTGCAGAAAATATTTATAAAAATAATATGGCTATCGTACCCTGGAAAGACAATTTATTTTGGGTGGGCTCCAGCTTTGAATGGAAATATGAAAGTTCAAGTGCTAGTAGCGCCTTTAGAGAAAAAATGATTGCCTCCTTAGATAGTATTTTAAAACTTCCTTATCAAGTGGTAGATCACTTGGTGGGCATTCGACCGGCCAATTCGGAGCGCCGGCCCTTTGTAGGCTTACATCCCACTTATCCTCAATTAGGTATTTGTAATGGTATGGGTACCAAGGGATGTTCTTTAGCCCCTTATTTTGCCTTACAGTTATTGAATCATATAGAACTAGGTACTGAAATTAACCAAGAAGCAAGTATTGAAAGATTCTACCATCTATTGCAGTAAAAAATAAATGAAGGCGAAAATAAAAAAATGAATATTTTTAATACAATCAATTTTACACAAATAATATCATCATGAACAAAGAAGAAAAAGAATTATACAATATTCCCTTTGCTTATAGAAAAATGGAAAACCTTCATATTGTATTTTGGCTATTTAAAGATATTGCCTGGTGTATGTTTTGGAAACCTTTAGGAATCGCAATGATTATCCCTACCTTAACTATTTCTATTATAATAGCATGGAGAACCAGAAAGATTTTTTCTGAGTTATGTCACAATTTGGCCATAAGTGTTTGGATTTCGGCCAACTCCTTTTGGATGTGTAGTGAATTTTTTGGTGTAGATACACATGTTGTTTTTGGAACAGTTACTGTAAAAGAATTAGCCATGATACCTTTTATAACAGGCGTATTAATTTTAGCCTATTTTTATTTGATATACAAACCCAGGCACAAAGAAGAACCCGCTACATTATAAAAATCTATAAATACTTCTTTAATTGATTCGCTCTTAAGGCGGTGATAATACCCAAGCTACTTACTATTAAAAAGGCCCATCTTAATCCAATGGCTTGAGATAAAAATCCAATGATGGGTGGCCCAATTAAAAATCCAAAGAAACCCACCGAAGAAACGGAAGCTAGTGCAATACTTACTTTACTAGGCTCTGTAGTTCTTCCCACTGTTCCGTAGATAGTTGGTATAACAGAAGAAACGCCAAATCCAACCAACATAAATCCAATAGAACTTACTATTAAATGCGGATAAGAAGTGGCTACTATTAAGCCCAATGTTACTACTAAGCCGCTTAATACCAATTGTTTTCTTGCTCCCCAATAATTAATTAAATTATCTGAAAACATTCTACCCGTGGTCATACAAGCCATAAATGATATATAGCCAGTGGTTCTCCATTCATTAGAAACTTTTACAACATCCTGAAAGTAAACGCCACTCCAATCAAACATCATGCCTTCGCAAATCATATTGCTAAAAGCAATTAAACCAAACTGCCACATCAAAGGACTCGGTTTATTCCAAATTTTAGAGACATGATCTTTATTCGTCTCCCCCGTTAAAAGATAGGCATGTCCAAAAAATAAAAATATCCAACCAGCCAATGCTACAAATAAAAATTGCTGCAAAGGAGATATAGCATGTGCTACAAAAAAGCCTCCTAATAATCCACCTGAAAAACCGGCCAAACTCCAAAAGCCATGAAACCTGGAAGTAATACTTTTCTCAAATAATTTAGATAAAGCAGCGGCTTGTGTATTAATAGAAACGTTAAACATATTTCCAGCCATTCCAAAAACAAATAAAACAATGGCTAATACGGTAGTGGTATGCGCAAACCCCAACGCAATTAAAGTCAAAGGATATAACAATGAAGCGATAATAATAATTTTTTTACTTCCATGCTTTGCAGTCAAACTTCCTGAAATAGGTATCCCTACAAAAGAGCCAATGGGAAGGAAAAATAAGATGCCGCCAAATGCCCCATCACTTAAGCCTAATTGCATTTTAATATCAGGAATACGACTAGCCCAACTAGCAAAACAAATACCTGTAAGAAAGAAAAAGCCTGATAAAACAACACGTCTAGCGGAAAGGGATTTAGTACTGGCGTTCATAGCGCAAAGATGGGGTTTTTCTAGGAATTGGGCTATATTTGCCAGCGAAACCTATTTCAATATTATCGTATGTACAGAACGCACCATTGTGGAGAATTAAATATTCAATTTGTAGGACAAAGTATAACCTTAGCTGGATGGGTACAAACCATTCGTAAGTTTGGAGCAATAACTTTTATTGATTTAAGAGACCGCTATGGTATTACCCAATTATTAATGGGGGAAGAATTGCAATCGCAATTAGAAGCACAACCTTTGGGTCGTGAATTTGTGTTGCAAGTAAAAGGAACAGTTATTGAGCGTTCTAGTAAAAATGCGAATATACCAACTGGTGAAATTGAAATAAAAGTAACTGAATATAAAATACTCAATGCGTCTATTGTTCCTCCATTTACTATTCAAGATGACACCGATGGCGGAGATGACATTAGAATGAAATATCGTTTCTTAGATTTAAGAAGAAACGCAGTTAAAAAGAATATTGAATTAAGGTATAGCGTGAATCGTGCAACCAGAAACTATTTGCATGAAAAGGGATTCATGGACATCGAAACTCCTTTTTTAATAAAGTCCACCCCCGAAGGTGCACGTGATTTTGTGGTACCTAGCAGAATGAATGCTGGTGAGTTTTATGCCCTTCCTCAATCACCACAAACATTCAAACAATTATTAATGGTAAGTGGTTATGACCGCTATTATCAAATTGTAAAATGTTTTAGAGACGAGGATTTAAGAGCCGACAGACAACCCGAATTTACGCAGATTGACTGCGAGATGAGTTTCGTAGAGCAGGAAGACATTTTAAACATGTTCGAAGGATTAATCAAGAGTATTTTTAAAGACGTAAAAAATATTGATTACACCGAGACGGTTCAAAGAATGACCTGGGAAGATGCCATGTGGAACTATGGAAATGATAAGCCCGATATTCGTTTTGGAATGGATTTATGCAATATAAAAAAGCCTTCCCATGTATTCCCAGATAAGAAGGATCAGGCGGCATTAATCAATGGTGTTGATTTTAAAGTATTTGACGAAGCTGAAACAGTTATTGCCATTGCAGTGCCTGGCTGTAGCGAATATTCTCGTAAACAAACCGATGAGTTGACTGAATGGGTAAAACGTCCTCAAATAGGCATGAAGGGAATGGTATTTATTAAATGTAATACCGACGGAACTTATAAAAGTAGCGTAGATAAATTTTACTCAGAAGATAAATTAAAAGCAATTGCAGTTGCTGCGAATGCAAAAGCAGGTGACTTAATTTTAATTTTAGCTGGTGCGGAAGAAAGAACAAGGAAAGCTGTGAGTGAATTAAGATTAGAATTAGGCAAACAATTAGGTTTTAGAAAAGAAACTGAATTTAAGTTGTTATGGGTATTAGACTTTCCATTATTTGAATATGATGAAGAAGGAAATCGCTGGGTAGCAAGGCATCATCCATTTACTTCGCCCAAACCAGATCATATAGAAGTGATGATTAACAATGCCCCTGAGATTAAAGACGCTGCTAAATATTTGGAGCATCCATATGCGGGTATTAAAGCCAATGCATACGATATGGTATTAAATGGCAATGAGATCGGAGGCGGATCTATCCGAATTTTCCAACGTGCTTTACAAGAAAAAATGTTCGCTGCTTTAGGAATGAGTCCGGAAGAGGCCCAACATAAATTTGGATTTTTATTAGGCGCATTTGAATATGGCGCCCCTCCACATGGTGGTATTGCTTTTGGATTTGATAGATTGTGTGCTTTATTAGGGGGTAGTGAAAGTATCAGAGATTTTATCGCATTCCCAAAAAATAACAGTGGCCGTGATGTAATGTTAGATGCCCCTAGCACTATTGATGCAAAGCAATTTGAAGAATTGCATATTAAATTGAACTTGAAATAATCCAATACCTACCAACTATTAATAGTTTATGCCTCAAAATTTAAAATTATATACGGTACTTACTTATATTTTAATTCCCATCGCTTTATTTTTCGGGTTTTTGGATGTACTTATTTTATTTTCTTCTTTAGCCAATCCTAGTGCATTGATCATGGTATTTATTATAGCCTGCTTAGTCATTTATACTTTTTCTAGTTTTAAATTTTTAAAGATGGGCTTAGAAAGAGAAATAGTACAAACTTCAAAACTGAAAGATTGGATTAAAGTAAATGCCTATGTGAGCTTTTTTTTATGTAGTTTATTTTTTGTGAATTCTATCAGTGTATTGGTTTCCACCAATGCAGTTTTACTTAAATTTATAGATGAGTTTTTACAACAACAGCCCAATATGCCTAAAGAAATTACCAATGCATTGGTATTGTCTATACTCAAAGGGGTTTCGGTATTGCTATTAGTAACAGGAATTATTGGAATTGTTCATATACGCACTACCCTACGTTTGGTAAAACAGAATGACCATTTATTTGAATAAAATGGGTTTAAGATTTTGTATCTTTATTTAGATGAAAACTTCTATTCCCTTAGCCGAAAGATTGCGTCCACAATCCCTTGCCGATTTAGTCGGGCAAGAGCATCTTTCCAGCCAAGACAGTGTGCTTCAAAAAGCCATTGCCAAAGGGAAAGTACCTTCTATGATTTTATGGGGTCCTCCTGGGGTGGGCAAAACTACGTTGGCTAATATTATTGCTACCACTTTTAACAGCGCCTATTTTCAATTAAGTGCCATTAGTAGTGGGGTTAAAGAATTAAGAGAAGTCATTGAAGAAGCTAAATCAAAAACCAGTGCTATTTTATTTATTGATGAAATTCATCGTTTTAATAAAGGGCAACAAGATGCCTTATTGGGTGCAGTAGAAAAAGGAACTATTACCTTAATTGGTGCTACCACCGAAAATCCAAGCTTTGAAGTCAATAGCGCCTTGCTAAGTAGGTGCCAGGTATTTATATTAAAAGCATTGGATGAAAAAGCTTTATTAAAACTAGTGCATCAAGCCCTTGAAAAAGATGATTTATTTAAAGGACAATTAATTGAACTAAAAGAAACAGCAGCATTATTACAATTATCGGGTGGCGATGGAAGAAAATTATTGAATTTATTGGAATTATCAGTAGAAGCTTTAATTGATATTGAAAAATCAGGTAAGCCCTTAGTGATTACGAATGATTGGGTGATGGAAGTAGCGCAAACTCATATTGCACTCTATGATAAAAATGGAGAGCAGCATTATGATATTATTTCTGCCTTTATTAAAAGTATGCGTGGCTCTGATCCCAACGGTGCAGTGTATTGGTTGTCTAGAATGATTGCGGGTGGCGAGGATGTAAAATTTATTGCCCGACGTATGCTAATTTTTTCGAGCGAAGATATTGGCAACGCTAATCCGAATGCCTTTTTATTGGCCAATGCCTGTTTTGATGCGGTGAATAAAATCGGATACCCTGAAAGCAGAATTATCTTATCTCAATGCGCTATTTATTTGGCAAGTTCTCCAAAAAGCAATGCAGCCATTGAATCTATTGATCATTCTCTAGCATTGGTCAATCAAACTGGTAATTTGCCCGTACCCTTGCACTTACGCAATGCCCCTACCAAACTGATGAAAGATTTATCCTATGGGAAGGATTATCAATATTCACATAAGGGTGAAAATAATTTCATAGAGCAAGAATACTTACCTGATGCCATAAAGAACACCACCCTGTATCAGCCACAAAAAAATTCTAGAGAGCAAGAAATAAGAAAATTTCTACAAGAAAGATGGAAAGGTAAATATGGATATTAAATTATCCCTATTTTTGTCCCATGAGCACCAACCATACCATTCAATGGGTCACTAAAGCCTTCTCCGACCTATCCAATATCGAACTTTACGCCATGCTAAGATTAAGAAGCGAAGTGTTTGTGGTAGAGCAAAATTGTGTATATCTAGATATTGACAACAATGATCCAAAAGCGCATCATACCTTAGGCTGGATAGATCATGAATTGGCAGCAACCACCCGGCTATTTGATAAAAATATTATGTACGATAATTATCAAAGTATCGGAAGAGTATTAACCTCCCAGAAATACAGACGAACAGGAGCTGGAAAAGAATTAATGAACTATTCTATTAAAGAATGTGAAAGATTGTTTGGCAAAGGCCCAATCAAAATAGGAGCTCAATTTTATTTGAAAAATTTTTACAGCGAATTAGGTTTTGAACAAACTGGAGAAATCTATTTAGAGGATGGAATAGAACATATTCCCATGATAAGAACTGCGCAATAAATCATAAAAATATTATTTCATCTCTAGCGCCAAAAACTTTGCAGTATGTGTAGTTGATTTTTTAATCATTTCTTCTGGTGTGCCTTCAAATTGAATTAACCCGCCTCCATTGCCCCCTTCTGGACCTAAATCAATAATGTGGTCAGCTACTTTTATTACATCCATATTATGTTCTATAACTAATACGGTATTGCCTCTATCAACCAATCTATTTAATACCCCAATCAATAATTGAATGTCCTGAAAATGCAAGCCGGTAGTAGGCTCATCTAAGATATAAAATGTTTTTCCGGTATCTTTTTTGCCTAACTCCGTTGCTAATTTTACACGTTGTGCCTCCCCACCACTTAAGGTAACTGCCGATTGTCCTAGGGTAATGTATCCCAAGCCCACTTCATTCAATACTTTTAATTTTCTATAAATAAAAGGAACGGCTTGAAAAAATTCACAAGCTTCTTCTACGGTCATATTTAATACATCACTAATCGATTTCCCTTTGTATCTAATTTCCAAAGTTTCTCTGTTATATCTTTTTCCGCCGCATTTTTCACAGTGTACATAAACATCGGGTAAAAAATTCATTTCAATCACACGCATTCCGCCGCCTTCGCATACTTCGCAACGACCACTTTTTACATTAAAAGAAAACCGACCTGCTTGATAGCCTCTAATTTTTGCCTCCGGCACAGATGCAAATAAGGTTCTGATATCGGTAAAAAATCCACAATAGGTAGCAGGATTACTTCTTGGCGTTCTTCCAATAGGTGATTGATCTATTTCAATAACTTTATCAATATTTTCCAAGCCTGTCACTTTTGAATAAGCCATAGGTTTGGTTTTGCTATGGTAACAAAACTGAGATAAAATAGGATAAAGGGTTTCATTAATTAAAGTAGATTTCCCACTACCACTTACGCCCGTGACCACTGTAAAAGTTCCTAAAGGAAAATTACAGTTTACCTTTTGTAATGTATTTCCAGTGGCGCCTTTAATGCTTATAGTTAGTCCATTGCCTTTTCGTCTCTCTGCAGGAACTTCAATTTTCTTTTTGCCTGCTAAAAACAAAGCGGTATCCGATTTTAATTTAATGATTTCTTGCGGTGTACCTTGTGCTACAATATGCCCTCCATGTATACCAGCTCTGGGCCCAATATCTACTAAATAATCGGCAGCCATCATAATATCTTTGTCATGTTCCACCACTAATACCGTATTGCCAATATCTCTCAATTGTTTGAGCGCAGTAATTAATCTTTGATTGTCTCTTTGATGCAACCCAATGGAAGGCTCATCCAAAATATAAGTAATGCCTTGCAACTGAGAACCGATTTGAGTGGCCAAACGAATTCTCTGAGATTCTCCCCCACTTAATGATTTAGAAGGACGGCTTAAAGACAAATAGGACAAACCCACATTCATTAAAAAAGAAATACGGTCGTCAATTTCTTTTAAAATACCAGCAGCGATTTGAGTATCTTTTTTATCCAATTGTGCTGGTAATTTTTTAAACCAGTTTTGCAGTGCATCTAAATGCATGTCATTTAAAGCGGCAATATTTTTTTCATTCACCTTAAACCATAAACTTTCTTTTCTTAATCTAGCGCCTTCACATACCGGACAGGTATTTAATTCCATATAACCTTCTACCCATGCCTTTAAATGATCGGTGCTTTGCGAGGAAGTAAACCACCTTTTCATCATGGGTACAATACCTTCATAACTGCCCGTGTACTCATTAGGAATATTTTCATCATTTAAATCCATATCCAAGGTGGAGGAAATATTTTTATCTCCGAACAATAGTAAGTCAAGCTGATCTTTACTTAATTCATTGATGGCTTTGTCTAAACTTATTTTATGCTTTCTTGCAAAAAGTTTTATTTGATTAAACACACTCGCTTCTCTGGCTTCCCCTAAAGGATGAATCGCTCCTTCGTTAACACTTAATGAATGATCATGTAGTAATAAACTCATATCAATGGCATATACATTACCCAAGCCTTTGCAGTTGGGACAAGCACCATAAGGAGAATTGAAAGAAAAACTATTGGGGGAGGGTTCTTCATAACTTAATCCAGTAGACACACACATTAATTGTTTAGAATATTGAACCAATTTTGTTTTGCCTTCTTCCAAAACAAAAAGTAAATCCTTCCCCATTTTCAAACATTGAGCAATGCTATCCCCCAATCTCACTTTCATCGCGTCCGTCACAGGCAAACGATCTACGACAATTTCAATATCATGAATTTTATAACGATCTACTTGATACTTGGGTTTCAATTCAATGATTTCTCCATCTACCCTTGCTTTTACAAAACCCTTCTTTCTAATTTCTTCAAACAATTCGCGGTAATGCCCTTTACGTCCGCGCACTACGGGCGCCAATAAGTTTATTTTCTTGTCCTTAAACTGTGCAAATATATTTTGTACAATTTCCGCCTCAGAAAATTTAACCATGGGCTTTCCTGTATTATAACTATAGGCTTTTCCAATACGGGCATATAATAATCTTAGAAAATCATATAATTCAGTAACCGTTCCAACGGTCGATCTTGGATTTTTATTAGTGGTTTTTTGTTCTATAGCAATTACTGGAGATAGGCCTGTTATTTGATCTACATCGGGACGCTCCATTTCACCCATAAACTGCCTGGCATAAGCGCTAAAACTTTCCATATAGCGACGCTGACCCTCATTGTAAAGAGTGTCAAAAGCCAAAGAGGACTTTCCACTTCCACTTACCCCAGTAAAAACCACCAGCTGATTTTTAGGAATGATAATGTCGAAATTTTTCAAATTGTGCTCTCTAGCACCAATTACGGTAATATGTTCTTTTATTTGGCTCATCTAAGGGGTTAAAGTTATAACAACCTTTTAAATAATTTGTTGACTATGCAGAATAAACATTTAGTAAATTTGCACCTTAATACGTCTTTTTAACTATGCCTCATTTCGAAAGCAAAAAGTCGCCTTTTATTCTAGCCCAATTGGGTTCATTAGGCTTAGCTATGTTAATTTTTATATTTAGCTTACTAGTAGGCAGGGATACTGTTTTTTTAGCATGGAATGAGGATTTAGGAGTATTGGCAGACCAGTTTTTTAGGTTTTTTACCAATTTAGCAGAAGGCTGGATTTGGATACCGTACTTACTCGTCGTATTTGGGTTATATAAAAAAGATTTAGTATTTATACTACTCAATTTTTTAACTTCTACCCTACTTACTCAATTGCCTAAAAATTTTATTTGGCCTAATGTGAACAGACCCATTGCGAGCGGCATTGAAGTTTCTAAAATTCATACTGTAGCTGGAGTAGAAGTACACACTTATAATAGTTTTCCTTCAGGACATACAACAACTGCATTTATTTTATTCTTTTTAACTATCTATTTTTTCCAAAATAAAAAAGTGTTTTGGATAGGGACCGTTTACGCGGTTTTATGTGGTTATTCCAGAATTTACCTAGGGCAACACTTTCCTATTGACATAGCTGGAGGAATCATTGCTGCCATTTTAAGTTTTCAATTAAGTATTTGGCTAAGAACTAAAATAAATTCAAACGCTTTTTAATATTTTTTCAAAACGGATTTCACAATACGCTCTTTTATGATTAACAAATTATTATTTATCTTTTGTATTTGTCTTGTAATTACTTCCAATGCTCAAGACACCACTCAACAAATTATAGAAGGTAGAAAAAATAGTGCCGACCAAATGAATAAGCCTTATGTTATTCTAATTTCAGCAGACGGCTTCAGGGCCGACTTTACAGAATTATACGATGCCAAAAATTTAAAAGCCCTCTCAAAAAATGGAGTACGCGCTAAGTACATGACCCCTTCTTATCCATCAGTTACTTTTCCAAACCATTATAGCATAGTTACTGGATTATACCCTTCCCACCATGGACTAGTGGACAATAGTTATATTGATGTTGCCACTGGCGCCTTCTACAATATGGGCAATAAAAAAATGGTAGCAGAAGGGAAATGGTATGGAGGAACGCCCTTATGGGTTTTGGCAGAACAACAAAAAATGATTGCTGCTAGTTTTTACTGGGTGGCGTCAGAAGCAGCAATACAAGGTATCAAACCTACCTATCATTACATTTATAATGAAAAAACAAATATAGAAACAAGGATTAAAGCGGTCAAAGACTGGTTAAGCTTACCAGAAGAACTTCGCCCACACTTCATTACTTTTTATTTTCCTCAAGTAGATCATGATGCCCATGAATATGGGCCTAATGATATTCGTGTTGGCAATGCGGTACAATTTGTAGACAGTAGTATTAATGCATTACAAGAAGCCTTAGCCTCTTTACACTTACCCATTAACTATATATTTGTTTCAGATCACGGCATGGCTAAAGTGGATAATGTAAATACACTGCCTATTCCAAAAGCCATTGATACCGCCTACTTTAGAGTACCCTGGGGTGATGCGCAATTGCATTTATACGCTAAAGATAAATCTAAAATCGAATCTACTTACAATGCACTTAAACAAGATACAAGCATTACTGTTTATAAATTAGATGAAGCTCCAAGTTATTGGCATTATTCAAGCAAGGACGACTGGTATAATCGTATAGGGGATTTAATTCTTGTGCCTCATTTTCCAAAAATATTTAATTTATCTAAAAGTAAAACCTCATTGGGTAAACATGGTTTTGACAATCATATGACCGAAATGCGCGCAAGTTTTATGGCATGGGGACCTGCCTTTAAAAATGGAATGACGATAAATGGTTTTGAAAACGTAAACGTTTATCCGTTGATAGCACATCTATTAGGATTACGCTATGATGAAAAAAATATTGATGGGAAGCTAAAAGTGTTGAAGCCTATTTTAAAATAAAAGTGCTAACTAATCATGTATGCACCTTACTGCACTACCACCTACTTTACCCATATTAGTAGAGTCGATAACGGCAGAAGAAGGATACAATAAATAAGTATAGCCCATAGTGGAAGATATATCATCACTTGCCCAATAGTAACCATAGGGTGAATTTCCAAGAGAGGCCCCTCCACCCATATATCCACCTGGAAGCGCTGTATATCCCGAAGTATTCGTAGCCACATTTCCAGCAGCCCAATGAGCAGTTCCTGATTCTTTTAATTTTCCACCAGCAGTTGATGCACCTCCTAAATAATTATATAATATTCTCCATTCAACTCTACTTGGAACGTGCCAATTAATGGGGCACAACCCTCTTGTATCTGTGATTGCATACCAATTGTATAGTTTTCCATAATCTGGATTACTGAGCAAAAAGTTGCCCGAACCATCTGCGGCAGTTGGATATACCCATGCGCCATTTCCAGTACCTGGATTATTGACATAGGTGATCCATTCTGATGTAGTGGCTGCATTTCCAATAGAAGTCCCATCTCTATAGGTGGCTATGTTTAAATTTTCGGTCATCCAAGTTTGTGTTCCAATGACAACAAATTTATATTGCTTATTCACAAAAAGTGCCTGTGGAAAAATTTGTGCAGCTAAAGGAAATAGTATTACAGTATTTAAAAATATTACAAGGGCTAATTTCATATCATCCTATTTTTTAGAAATTTTGAACAATGGCCCCATAATAATTAGTACCATCATAAATTAAGGTTACAATATCAATTTTTGAAGCTGCATTGGTAAAAGTAGGCTGCGTTCCTCCTGCCCATTTTAAATTG